>NZ_JALJYF010000002.1:900000-1172500 GCF_024170465.1 Natronospira proteinivora
CTCACTGGCCCAGGTGATATCCCAGGGAGCCAGTGACGCGATGCCCAGCGATTCCCGGGCATAGTCCTGAAGGGCTTCGAACTCCTTTTCTGCCGCCGGGCAGCTGCGGGCCTGGAGATCGGCCAGGAAGGCCGCCACCGCATCGCCACTGTCCGCCATCTTGGTGGCGAGGGACAGCTCGGCGAAATCCGGATAGCCCAGCAAATCCGCCGACTCCTGGCGCATGGCCAGAATCTCATTCATGATCGGGCCATTGTCGAAACGACCGGCATCGGGGCCCTGATCGGAGGCCCGGGTGGCGTGGGCCCGGTGTATTTCTTCCCGCAAGCTGCGATCATCGGCGTGCTGCATGATGGCCAGATAATCGGGGAAGGCCAGGGTGAACAGCCAGCCGTCCAGGCCTCCGGTCTCGGCCCGCCCGGCGGCCCGGGCCAGATCCGGTTCCGGGATGCCCTGGATTCGGGCCGGGTCGCTCACATGACACTGCCAGGCTTCGGTGGCGTCCAGAACATTCTGCTCAAAACGATTCTGGTGTTCGGAAAGCTTTTCCTGGAGCGTCCTGAAGCGGCTGCGCGCTGGTTCATCCAGGCCGACCCCGGCCAGTTTGAAATCGCGCAGCTTGTCCTCGACGGTCTTGCGTTGGGCGGTATTCAGACCCGCCCAGTTTGGGCCTCCGCGCAGCTGACACCAAGCCTCATACAGGCCGCGATGCTGACCCATCTCGGCTTCATAGCGGCTGATCAGGGCCAGGCACTGCTCGAAGGCCGTGCGCACGGCATCATCATTGCGTACATTGTTGAGATGGGAGATGGGGGAGAATACACGGGCCAGACGGTCATCCACCTCCGCCAGGGGTTCGGCCAGACTGTCCCAGTCGAAGGGCCCCGACTGGTTTGCGAGTGCTTCAATCGCCTGACGGTTATCGGCCAGCACCGTCTCCACGGCCGGCACGAAATGGCTGGCCTCAAGTTGCCCGAAGGGTGGCAGATCAAAATCCTGCAATAATGGATTGCTCATGGAAAACCCTCCCCCGGGCGGGTCGTAGAGAATGCGTAACTTATCACGGGCGGCGACGTCTTTCAGCTTGCCGGCAAGCCTGGCGCTGCCGTTCGGGTGGCTTGACAGCCACATTGTGAGACCGTCCAATGAGCAAGCCGTTTCATGGCATCGAGGAGATTATGGCCGACTTTGACCTGATTGTGATTGGCGCCGGTAGCGGCGGCATGGCCACCGCCCGGCGGGCGGCTGAATATGGCCAGCGCGTGGCGGTGGTGGAATCAGCCCGGCTGGGGGGGACTTGTGTCAATGTGGGCTGCGTGCCCAAGAAGGTGATGTGGTATGCCGCCAGTCTGGCCCATGGCCTGGAAGAGGCCGCCGACTATGGTTTTGATCTTACCGTCCACGGTCACGATTGGGCTCGCCTGAAGGCCGGCCGCGATGCCTATGTAAAGCGCCTGAACGGGATTTACCAGCGCAATCTGGATAAAAGCCAGGTCCAGTTGATCCAGGGCCATGCCCGCTTTACCGATCCTCATACCGTAGAGGTGGCCGGTGAGCGTTATTCCGCCAAGCGCTTCCTGATTGCCGTGGGCGGTTATCCTGCCCGGCCTTCCATACCGGGTGGCGAGCTTGGTATTACCTCGGATGGCTTTTTTGAAATGGAGGCCCTGCCCAAACGGATTGCCGTGGTGGGCAGCGGTTACATCGCGGTGGAACTGGCCGGCATGCTCCAGTCCCTGGGCGCGAAGGTGAGTCTGGTAGTGCGTCGGGATGGCGTCTTGCGGGGCTTCGATGAGAGCCTGCGCCAGCGATTGATGCATCAGATGGCGGAGGACGGCATCAAACTGGTCACTGAATTTGTGCCCTGTGAGGCACAACAGGATGATGAAGGCTTCCATTTGTCAGCCGAGGATGGACGGGCCTTGGGGCCATTTGATGAATTGCTGTGGGCCATTGGCCGTCATCCCGCTACCGATGCGCTGGGCCTGGACACGACCGCTGTCAAACGGGATGAAAAGGGCTTTATCCTGGTGGATGACTGGCAGGCCACCGAGCAGGACCATATCTTCGCAGTGGGAGATGTCACTGGCCGCTGGCCTTTGACCCCGGTGGCCATCGCTGCGGGCCGTCGCCTGGCCGATCGTCTTTACGGGGGCCAAGCCGACCGCCGTCTGGATTACCACACCATCCCCACTGTGGTCTTTTCCCATCCCCCCATCGGCACCGTGGGCTTGACCGAGGCCGAAGCCCGGGCCGCCGAGGGCGCCGAGGCAGTGACCGTGTATGAGGGTGGCTTTGTGCCCATGTACTACGCTCTGGGTGAGCGCAAGCCCAAGGGCCTTTGCAAGCTGGTCTGTGTGGGCCCCGAAGAACGGGTGGTGGGTGCCCATGTAATTGGAATGGGTGCAGACGAAATGATGCAGGGTTTTGCTGTTGCCGTGCGCATGGGCGCCACCAAGGCCGACTTCGACGACACCGTCGCCATCCATCCCACCACCGCCGAGGAGCTGGTTACGCTGCGCTAGATCTTCGATTTTTTAAAAGAGGACACGAAGGACACGAAGAAAAGCAGAAGGATACGAAGGGATAAACAGTTTTTCTCGGGTTTTTTCGGTTTATCTGAAAGCTTGATGTTGTTGTCAACGTTGGGCGACAAAAGGACCGTTTAAACACTTCGTGTCCCTTCTGCCTTTCTTCGTGCCCTTCGTGTAGGATTTTCCCAAAGCAAGACCTCACACCCAATCAGCTATACAGGAAATGCTATGCCCATTCGTAACTACAAGGATTATCAGCCAAAGATGGGTGATCGCGTCTACGTGGATGAAATGGCTTTGG
The DNA here is from genome assembly GCF_024170465.1 of Natronospira proteinivora. Lineage (NCBI taxonomy): Bacteria > Pseudomonadati > Pseudomonadota > Gammaproteobacteria > Natronospirales > Natronospiraceae > Natronospira > Natronospira proteinivora. The sequence continues at coordinate 902,836 of NZ_JALJYF010000002.1, forward strand.
TGATTGGCGAGGTGGACTTGGCCGATGATGTCTCCATCTGGCCCATGTGTGTGGTGCGCGGCGATGTGAACTTCATCCGCATCGGTGCCCGCTCCAATATTCAGGATGCCACCGTGATTCACGTGACCCATGACGGGCCCTATACCCCCGATGGCGGCATTCCCACCATCGTCGGTGAAGACGTCACCGTGGGCCATAAATGCCTGCTTCATGCCTGCACCATCGGCGACCGTTGCCTGATCGGCATGGGGGCGATTGTCATGGATGGTGTGGAGGTAGGCGATGACGTGATCATCGGCGCCGGTTCCCTGGTTACCCCCGGCAAGAAGCTGGAATCCGGCTGGCTCTATCGCGATTCCCCCGCCCGCCCGGCCCGCGAACTCAGCGAGCAGGAGCTGGAACAGCTCAAATATTCTGCCGAACACTATGTCCGGCTCAAGGATCACTACCTATAAGCCTGGACAAGCCAGGGCAGCTTACGATTGGTAATGTGGCCCCCACAGCCGATATTGCTAGCAGCCGGCACCCAACATAGCGTATCCGTTGTGGGAGGGCCATTACTCGGCTCTTCCCTGAGCCTCGCCCCTTCGGGGCCTTCCGCGTTGCGGAAGTTCAAAAACGTTATTCGGCCCGTCCATGGGCCTCACCCTGCACTCACATGCAGGGCCTGGCACAAAGTGCCAGTTCAAATGCGTTCCTTACGCATTTGTCCATACGCTTTTGTCCTGGCCCGATGGGAGTTTGTCGCGGCAGGAAAGCCGCTCCCACAGCGGATGGCTGCGACCGGTAAGTGAATATCACCGTCTCAACAAGGCTGTGGTGTCTGGGCGGGTGTTGCGCCATAACTGGTAGGACTCCGCCGCTTGTTCCACCAACATACCCCAGCCATCGGCGATGTGGGCGCCGTAACGCAAGCCCTGATGGAGAAAGGGTGTGAGTGCGGGACTGTAGACCAGGTCGTAGCAAAGGGTGTCGGGCGCCAGCAGGCGGCGGGGAAATTCAAGGCTGTCGCCACTCAGGCCCGCGGCGGTGGTGTTGATGATCAGATCAAAGCTGTCCGTCGGCCATTCGCCTAGATCACCCGTGGTGATGGTGAGGTGGCCGGGGAAGTGTTCGGCCAGAGTTCTGGCGCGAGCCGGAGTGCGATTAGCAATGTGCAGTCGGCTGATGCCGGCATCCAACAAGGGGCCCAGGATGCCCCGGGCGGCACCTCCGGCGCCAATGACTAGGACATGGCGCTTTTCCAGGCGGACGGCCAGGTTCCCGGTAATGTCCCGGAGGAGGCCGGCACCGTCGGTATTGTCACCTAGCAGTCGCCTATCCTCTAGTCGTTTGAGGGTGTTGACCGCCGCCGCTCGCTCGGCTCTGGCGGTCAGTTTATCGGCCAGTTTGAAGGCACTTTCCTTGAAGGGGACAGTGACATTGGCACCCTTGCCGTCCTTCTCGAAGAAAGCTCGAACGGAAGCCTCAAAACCATCCGCCCCCGGATCAATTCGTTCATATTGAATAGCCTGACCGGTTTGTTCGGCAAACTGCTGATGGATTTCCGGGGAGCGGCTGTGGGCCACCGGATGACCGAAGACGGCGTAGCGGTCCGGCATGGTTCAGCCTTCTTCCTGAAGCCACTCGGCGGCCCGTCGGGCGAAATAGGTGAGGATGCCGTCGGCACCGGCCCGCTTGATGCTGGTCAGGGCTTCCAGCACCACATCCCGCTCTTCCAGCCAGCCGTTCTCGGCGGCCGCCATGAGCATGGCGTATTCACCGCTCACCTGATAGACGTAGGTGGGCGCCCCATAGCGGTCCTTCACCCGCCGGACCACATCCAGATAGGGCATGCCGGGTTTGATCATCACCATATCGGCGCCCTCGTCCAGGTCCAGGCCCACTTCCCGCAGGGCCTCGTCGCTGTTGGCCGGGTCCATCTGGTAGGTCTTTTTGTCCGCACCCGCGAGGGCCTGACCTGAGCCCACCGCATCCCGGAAGGGGCCGTAGAAACTGGAGGCATACTTGGCCGAATAAGCCAGAATCCGGGTGTTGCGATGCCCAGCGGTCTCCAGGGCCTGGCGAATGGCCCCCACCCGGCCATCCATCATGTCCGAGGGGGCCACCACGTCGGCCCCAGCCTCGGCATGGGACAGGGCCTGCTTGACCAGAGCCTCGCTGGTCTCGTCATTGAGGACATAGCCGTCGTTGTCGATCAACCCGTCCTGGCCATGGCTGGTGTAGGGATCCAATGCCACATCGGTGATCACCCCCAACTCCGGATATTCGGACTTGATGGCGGCCACCGCATTCTGAACCAGTCCTTCAGGATGCCAGGCCTCGGCCGCATCCAGGCTCTTGCGCTCGGCCGGCACCACCGGAAACAGGGCAATGGCGGGAATGCCCAACTCCAGCATGGCCTCGGCTTCCCGCATGATGCCGTCAATGGACAACCGCTCAATCCCGGGCATGGAGGGTACATGCTGGCGCTGGGCCTCCCCTTCCAGGACGAACATGGGGTAGATCAGGTCGTCAGGGGTCAGGGTGGTTTCTCGCATCAGCCGCCGGCTGAAGCCATCCCGGCGCATGCGCCGCATCCGAGTGGTGGGAAAGCCGATGTTGTCCCCGCTTTGCTTGCTCATGACGGACTCCTGAGAACATGGTCGCCGAAAGCTTAGAGCCCGAGGCCCTCGGCCACAAGGGGCCATTCTGATTCAATCATCCCAGCTCATGGTTTCCAGGTGCTGGCGCAAGGCGCCGGCGGTGCGAAAGCGTTTACGGATCAGGCCGCGCTTGAGACCCAGGCAGATATCTTTCACCACTTTTGGCTGTTTGGCGTAGTACTTCTGCCCACCCAGGGCATCGTAGAAGATACGAATGATATCGCGCACATCCTCCCGGATATGTTCGCCGGTGGGGCCCTTCCAGCGATAGAAATCAATCAGCTTCACTTCAAAGTGAATGCCCCGCCGGGCCACGATAATGTTCTCCGAGTGCAGATCCCCATGGTAATCCTTCAGGGCGTGCACCTCCTCCAATCCGGCGGCCAGGGCATGCAGCAGGTGGAGGGCCTCGAATAGGGGCAGGCGCTTGCCGGGCCGGCGGCGGATGAATTCCTCCAGCACCTCCCCCTCCACGAACTCCGAGACCAGGAAGGGCACCTGGCGGCCATCGTGCTTGACGTGATCGTGGGTGAGATAGGCGATCAATATTCGGCAATGGCGCAGGCGATTGAGCTTGCGAGCGTGATAGCTCACCGCCCGATTACCCATGTTGCGCTCGGGGTAGAAGAATTTGGCGGCCCGCTCAATGCCGGTTGCCCGCTCCCGCACCTTGTAGACCTCGCCCTCCCAGCCCCGACCCAGGCGCTCCACCACTTCATACTTTCCGGCCAGCCGGTCTCCGGGACGGAAGTCGAATCGGCGCACGCTCCGAGGCTGCGGTGCCATAGGCCCTCCCATTTGCCTGTGCGCCTGTCTGGCTGCCAAGGCCACACCCCCTATGGCGGAGGAGGAAAACAGGCGTACAATAAGTCCATCGGGGCCTCCATTGAGGCCGAACAGGCCGGCTTGCTGCCAGCCAATGGGCAAGAATGCAGCAGGCCGACGGGGTGGTCAATCGTGAGGATTGCCGAGGGAGAACAAAGCCCATGCCCTGGATAGACACCATTGATGAAACCGAGGCCAGTGGCGATCTCAAAGACGCCTATGAGGCACTGGATGCCCAGCAGAAAAAGATCGCCAACATCCTCAAGGTGCACAGTCTGAATGCCGGGGCCATGGAGCGACAGATGTCGCTCTACACCCATCTCATGTTTGGCCGAAGCGGACTTTCCCGGGCGGACCGGGAAAGTATTGCCGTGGTGGTTTCCGCGGCCAATAACTGTGGCTATTGCGTCAGCCACCATGCGGAGGCTCTGTCTCATTATGAGCAGGACAACTCCCTGTTGCGCCGCATGGTTTCCGACTTCCAGTTCCTGGACATGCCGGACAAAAAGGCCCGCATGCTCAGTTATGCCTTGAAGCTCACTACCTCCCCCAGCCAGGTCTCCGATGAGGACATACAGGAGCTTAAGGATGTGGGCTATAGCGATCGGGATATCCTGGACATGAACCTCATTGCGGCCTATTTCAACTTCGTCAATCGCGTGGCCCTCGGTCTGGGTGTGGATTGCAGCGAGCCCGATGGCGGTGAAAGTGCCCGCGGCAAGGATGATCCCGAAACCTCATGACCCTCACCCAACTTCGTTACATTGCTGCTTTGGCACGAGAGGGGCATTTCGGCCATGCGGCCGAGGCCTGCTTTGTCAGCCAACCTACCCTGAGTGTGTCGGTGCGCAAGCTGGAGGACGAGCTGGGCGTGTCTCTGTTCGAGCGCCAGTCCGCACGCGTGGTCCCCACCGATGTGGGCCGGCGGATCGTGGACCAGGCCGAGCGGGTTCTGTCGGAGGCCAATCGGGTCACGGAACTGGCCCGGGCCGGGCAAAACCAGCTGGTGGGGGAATTGCGGATTGGCGCCATCTTCACGGTGGGGCCTTACGTTCTGCCCCATGTGATTCCGGGCCTGCATGCCTCGGCGCCGGACATGCCTCTGGTCATTGAGGAAAACTATACTCATGTGCTGGCGGACAAGCTCCGTCAGGGAAAACTGGATGTGATTCTCGTCAGCCCCCCTTTCAGTGAACACGGCATCCATATCTGGCCGGTGTATGAAGAGGATTTCAGCATCCTGATCCCCAGTGAACATCGACTGGCTCAACAGCAGCGCATACCTGCTCGTGAGTTGGCAGAGGAAAACATGTTGTTGTTGGGGGATGGTCATTGTTTCCGGGATCAGGTCTTGTCCGCCTGTCCCGAGTGCCTGGGCAGTGAGGCCCGACAGCGGCCAGCCCGCACCACCGAAGGCTCCAGCCTGGAAACCATCCGCCACATGGTGGCCAGTGGCCTGGGGGTGACGGTGGTGCCCCAGACATCCCTGGGCCGCTGGCAGCGTTTTGGTGAGGATGGTGGCTTGCTGCAGGAGAAACCCTTTGCCGGCCGGGCCCCTAAACGCCAGATCGCCTTGGCCTGGCGGGAGACCTTCCCGCGGCCCCGGGCCGTGGAGGCCGTGCGTCAGGCCATCCTCGATGCTGATCTGAAGGGGATGCGGCCATTGGCTGATTCTCCTCCCATCGCCAGCGACAGCGGCAAGAAAGTTACCCTCGATTAAGGAATTCAGCCATGTCTGATGCCAACGGGACCATTCCCTTCCATTTGGCCTTCCCGGTGCGAGATATCGAAAGCACTCGGCGTTTCTATGGCGAGATACTGGATTGCGCCATTGGCCGGGAAGCGGAACGCTGGATTGACTTCGATTTCTTCGGCCATCAGTTGAGTGCCCATGTGGCCGAGGAAAGGGGCGAGACCGCCCGCAATGAAGTGGACGGTGATGCGGTGCCGGTGCGTCATTTCGGCGCGGTGCTACCCTGGCCGCGCTGGGAAGCTTTGGCTGACAAGCTCCGCCAGCATGATGTGCCCTTCCTGATTGCCCCCCGCATCCGCTTTCAAGGCGAGCCCGGCGAACAGGGAACCTTCTTCATCAAGGACCCCTCCGGCAACGCCCTGGAATTCAAATCCTTCCGCCACCCCGAGCGCCTGTTCAGTACCCAGTAGATGGCGTGTCTAAAGTCGAACACGAAGGAAACAATGGCTGGCGGTTCCGTCCCCGTAGGAGCGGATTTATCCGCGATTGACTCTCGGGGTGTATAGAGGATCTGGTTTTTACACGGAGATAACGGAGAAGCACGGAGGGACACGGAGAATAAAAAAGGGGGGGGCAAATCATTGTGGTAGCGGCGTCCGCCGCGATCATGCGCAAGGCCGCTGGTAATCGCGGCGGACGCCGCTACCACTCGCTCCCTTTTCATTTACTCCGTGCTTCTCCGTGTCCCTCCGTGATCTCCGTGTTAAAAACCAAACCCAAATAGACCGAAGCTGTTACCCGCGTTCCAGGTTGTAGATGAAGTCGGCGCCGGAGCGGGGGCCGGTCTGGGCTTCCAGGAACCAGCGGCTGCTGATTTCGTAGCGCATGCGGAAGACGTTGGTGCCTTCAAACAGGCCGATGCCGTAGCTGATGAACAGGCGCGGTGAAATGTATTCGCCGAAGACCACACTGGTTTCTTCCGGCGTGTCACCGGCCTCGATGGTTACCGTATCCACCCCCAGGCGATCACCCAGTTGGCGCCCTACATAACCCCCGCCGGCAACCTGCAGGGCCAGCGCCGCCTCGCGAACCAGATTCATATCGCCTTCACCGCCTTCGGTGAGCGAGCGGCCGGTCAGCAGGTAAGAGAGCTGTTCCGATTGTTGCATGGCCGGGTCGGAGAAGAGCTCCAGCTGAGGCTCACGCAGGGTGCCGCGAATATTGACCCCGACTACCACATTTCGGGGACGGCGCACCGCCCGGATATCCAGTGCCGGATCGTTGATGGGGGTGTTGCTGAAAAACAGCCGACCCCGTTCAATCTCCAGTTGTTGACGCCAAGCCGTGTACTGGCCCTCCCTGACCTCCAACTCACCGGTGGCCCGGGTCAGGGCATTGGGTTCGTCTCGCACATTGAGTGCGCCGGTAATTCGACCGGTCAGTCCGAAGCCGTCAAATTCCACATCATCACCCAGGCTGGCACGAACCCGGCTGTGAATGGCCCAGCCCCCCAGTTCATCCTCGCTTTCCATCGGGCGGAGTTCGCTGATGATTACCTCATCCTGGGAAGGTTGAACCGCGGCCTGGAACTCTCCTGGCGTGATCCGGGCGAAGGGCACATGCAGTTCACCGCCCACGTCCAGTCGGCGACCTGCCGAGGCGGTGATCTCCAAGGCCGGGTTGATCCGGACCCGGGCGTCAGGAATGCTCAGAATCAGGAAACGCTCCCCTTCCAGGCTGGCTTCGCCTACCCAGTCATCCTCGATCCGGTCCAGCTCGGCCCTGAATTGCAGGTCGCCACCCCCGGACTGGGCCGAGGCATCCAGGCGCAGTTGTTCCATGCTGCCGGTCAGGAAGACATCCACGGCCTCGGCGGTGATCCCCAGGTCCGGGAAGTTGAGCACGGCATCCACCACCCGGACTTCACCACTGAAGTCCGGGTCGGCCAGGGTGCCGCCGATATCCACGCCCAGCGCCAACAGGCCCTCCGCCCGGCCAATCTCGGCCAGCAACAGGGGGAGCAGCCCCAATTGCGGGATTTCGGCATCCAGTCGGCCGTCCAGGGGGCCATCCAGGCCTTGCGGGAGTTGTGCCCGGCCGCGCAGAAAGCCACCTTCGCTGAGCGCCAGATCCATATCCGCCTGAGCCGATTCCGGTGTCCAGTGAAATTCGCTTCGTCCCCCGTCAATGGCCAGCAAGGTCATGTCCTGACCATCCACCCGCTGGCTGATCAGGCCCGGGGTGAAATCAAGCTGGCCCTGGGCACGCAGGCCTTCTCCCCGGTCTTCCGCTTCGGCGGTAAGATTGATGCTGCCCTGAACATTGATTCCCGTTTCTTCCGGATCCACCAACATGGCCAGGGGGAAGCCTTCGCCCCGCACAGCAGCGGTCCAGTGACCTTCTTGATCCGTCTGTCCGGAAAGGCAGAGATCCCCCACCCCATCCACCGGGTCCAGACAGAGGCGGTCCAGCTCACCACCGGCTGCACTTAGGCTCAACGGCCGGGGTGAACGTTGTTGCCAGCGTCCGGCGACCGGATTATGCAGACGGGTATCCACCCACTCTCCCTGCCACTGCCAGTCATCCAGCCAGTCGGCATTGAGGCCGCCGGCAAAGCTCACCCCGAGGTTGAGAGTGGGGTGTTCGGCCTGAAGGCTCAGACGATGGTCACTTCTTTGTCCGTCGCCTCGGATCAGCAGGCGCGAAATGGTTTCCTCGTTGATGGAAAGCTCCTGCAGCTCCAGACGAATCTCGCTGTCGGCCTCCCAGCCTTCCTGCAGGTTCAGATCAAGCTTCATCGAGCCCAGTTGATAGTCCTCATAGGCTAGCTCATTGGCCTCCAGCGCCAGCCGCAAATCCAAAGATTCCAGGCTGCCCCGCACTTCACCGCTGGCCTGCAGGCGGCCCTGGGCCTCCAGGGGCAATTGACTGACGTCCGGTACCGCCACACTGAAGACCAGATTGCTGCTTGCCTGGCGCAGGTCCGTCGCCAAGCGGCCACTGGCGGTGACTTCATTGTCACCCAGTGAGGCCCGAACATCCCGCAGGGTGATGGTCTCCGATTGATAGTCCACGCCCCCTTGCGCGGATACCGCCTGGCCCACCAGTTGGCCGTCCAGACTTTCCAGGTCCAGGCTGCCGGTCACCGCATCTTGCCAGCGCGCCTGAAGGTGCCCCGCCCCGCTCAGTTGGCCGGGCCAATCTTCGTCCAGCAGGGCGGGATCCAGGGCCTGGAACTGGAAATCACCGGCCAGGAAGGGGTCGCTTTCCGACCAGTTGATATCACCCTGGAAATTCAAGGACTGGCCATCCGACAGGGTCAGTGCAAGGGATTCAATGGCAGCCTCGTCCTGCTGGCCTGTCAGCCGGGTCTCGATTTGCCCTTCCACCGGCCGGGTCAATGGTTCAGCGGCCTGATTCAGGCGGAATGCACTGTCCAGGGTCAGGCTGAAATCAGATTGCCGGCCCGCCAGCCGGGCCTGGCCGGCCTCCGATTCGTATTCGGCCTCATCCAGTGGCCAGCGTAGATTCGCCCATGCCAGATCCAACTGGACTTGGGGGTCTTCCGACAATATCTCGCGCGCCCAGCCTTCCATCTCCAGCCATTGATCATGTTGCTGGTGGTTGAGGAGCAGCTCCCGGATTCGCAGTTCTGTCAGTTCACTGTCGCCGCTGACATCGCTGTCAATGATCCAGTCTCCCCAGGGGGTGTCGCTGGCATCCAGTCGTCCTTGAAGGCGGGCCTGAGCCAGGTTACCGTCCAGGCGATAACGACCGGCCAACGCCCCCGCCGGGGCCTCATCGAACCAGCGGGCCGGTTCAAAGTCCCGGAATTGGAGATTGAGCTGAACGCTTGGATCCGTCAGGGCCTGGCGAACACGGCCATCCAGATTGAGGGTCAATGGGCCGCTGATGCTTTGCTCGATGTCTAGCGTGTCCGGGGTGCCGGACAGGGCCGTGTGACCCTGCATCTCGGGTAGATCCGGCCACCGAAGCTGCCAATCGGCCTGCAGTTCCAGTGGCCAGTCATCGCGCATGTCCAATGACAAGGCGGCATCCAAGTCCAACCAGTCGGCCCGAGCCGTCACTTGCTCCAGGGATAGTTCCGTACGGGCCAGATGGCCCGAGGCGGACAGCTCAGCCAGCTGAATGGGCTCTGCCCCATCCGGCTGGAGCTGGATGCGGTTCACTGTCAGTGCCCGGACATTGACCCGCAGGGGCAGGCTGATTCGTTCGGGCAGTTCTATCGGCAGGGTTTCGGTATCAGCTTCCCCGGGCGGCAATGCCACCACCAGCCCATCGAAGACCACGTCATCCAATTGCAGGATGCCCATCAGCAGCAGGCCCAGCCGCCATTCAAGCTGCAGGGTGTCTGCCTGAACATCCAGCCCTTCCCCGTCACGGAACCGCAACCCTTCCAGTTCCAGCGGCCCGGCCAGCTGACCGCTTACATTCCCCACGCTCAGTTCCCCCGGCACCTGTCCTTGGGCCTGGGACACCGCCCAGCGCAGCCCACTCTCGGTGTAAAAGAGCCAGAACAGGCCCAGGGCCAGAATCACCAGCAGACCCGAGCCGCTGATGGTCAGCCAGCCTCGCCAGCCAATACGACCGCTTTTTGGGGTTGGCTCGCTCATTTACAAGTCCGGTCCCACACTTAGATGTAGACGATAGCCCCGGTCCGGGTCACTGATGGGGCGGGCAATATCCACCCGGATCATGCCGATTGGCGAGGCGTAGCGCATGCCGATGCCGGCGGAGGTTTCCAGGGAGTCGGAAAAGGACATCATGGCGTTGCCGCTGTCCACGAAGGCGGCGGCATACCAGGGCCCGCTGATCTGACGATCCACCTCCAGGCTAGCCACCGCCAGGTAGCGGCCGCCAATCCGTCGCCCTTCCTCGTCCAGGGGGCTGAGTTCCTCATAGCCGAAACCCCGCACCGTCTGGTCACCGCCGGTAAAGAAGCGTTGTGACAGTGGCAGGTTCTCAAACCGTTCCGATCCCGTTCCACCCAATTCAAGGCGAGCCAACAGACGATGACGCTCCCCGAGAGGCTGGACCCGCTTGGCCCGCAGCGTTGTCTGAAAAAAGTTGAGATCGGAGAGCAGCTCTTCCCGGGCGCCGCGCACATCCAGTGACAGGCGCAGACCGCGACGTGGCAGTGTGGGGTCATTGGCCCGGGTGCGAGACCAGGTGATACCGGGAACCACTACCTCCGAGCGGGACTGATCCTCCGGTCCGAAGATGGAGCGTTCCTGCTCGTAACGCAGGAAGGTGGTTTGTAGCCAGCCCCACTGCAGGGTACTGCGGCCCACCCCGAGCTCCAGGCGGCGACTTTCGAAGTCGCCCCGGTCTTCACGGATGGCATTGGCGTCCCAGGTGAGGCGCTCGTTAACCGGTTCGGACAGCGGCACCACATAACGCATCTCCACTGCCCGGCGGACATCGGAAATGTTGTAGCCCAGGGCACCTCGATGACCACGACGGTTGACGCGGCGGTTTTCCCAGCGAACCCCGTAGCGAGGGCCGGTATCCGTACCGTAACCGAGGCTGGCCCGGTAACGGTGCTTGGGGCTTGCATGGGCATCCACGTGGATGGGGATCTGACGATCGTCTTCTATCTGGTCCCGCTCTGGACGAACTTCTACATAATTATAATACTCACTGTCGGAAAGCCCGTATTGCAGCTGCAGTAGTTTATCTGCGTCGAAGGGCTCTCCCACGTCAAAGGGAACATAGCGCTGGACAAAGGCATCATCCATGATGTCTTGCTCAATGGTCACCGGACCGAAGTTGTAGCGGGGGCCGCTGTCCAGCACCAGTTGCACCCGGGCCGTCTGGGTGGGTGGATCAACGAACAGTCCGCGGCTGACCCAGCGTGCGTCCAGATAGCCCCGGCGATCGGCCAACTGCAGGAGGCGATTCTTGGCCTGTTCATAGTTTCGATGGTCCAGCGGTTGATTCTCCCGAATCGGCAGTTCGGCCAAGGTACGTAGAAATGCCCGGTCATCGGCCCCCTCGCCTTCCACCCGGGCATTCACTTCCACCACATGGATTTGCGGGCCTCGTTCCACCTGGTAAGTGGCCAGCCAGTTTTCCTCTTCTTCCCGATAGGTCAGTTCCGATTCCACTCGCACATCGTAGTAGCCGAAAGGTCTTAAGGCTTGGCGAATCTCATTGGGGGCCCGGGCGTGCAGGCGCCGCAGGCGGGGCTCGCCCATGCCTTCTTCCCGGTAGCGGGCCAGGGAGAGGGTGGCGATGATGTTCTCCCGGAGTTCATCGGCATCGTCCAGGCCCTGCAATTCAATCCATACCTCCCGGGCTTGAAGGGGCAGGCTCAGGGTCAGTAGCAACAAGCCCAGCAACAGCAGCCGAGGAGAGAAGGCGAGCGCTTTCAAAGGTTATCCACCCTCAGGCTTGGGGCAGGGCCATGGGGTTGAAAGCCGAGCACCCTGCCGTAAAAGTCCAGTTCCATCTCCAGGGACGCACGAATATTCTGGGCCCGGCGAAAACCATGGCCTTCTCCCTCAAAGACCACATGGGCTACCGGTAATCCCTGTGCACGCAGGGCGTCGGCCATGGCCTGGGCCTGTTCCGGTGGCACCACCTTGTCCTCGTCACCCTGGAAAAAAATCACCGGTACCTTGAGCCGGGATACATGATGGATGGGGGAGCGGGCCCGCCATTCCGCTTGCGTTTCCGGCCAGGGCCCCACCAGTTTCTGGGTATAGCGCGATTCAAATTTGTGGGTGGCGGCATCCAGTGCGGCCAGATCACCGATGCCGTAGTGACTGGCTCCGGCAGCAAAGACATCGGTGAAGGTCAGGGCGGCCAGCACGGTATAGCCCCCGGCACTGGAGCCGCTGATCAGACAGCGGGCCGGGTCCACCCGGTCTTGGGCCACCAGATGGCGAACTACCGCCTGGCAGTCTTCCACGTCCAGTTTGCCCCAGCCGCCATAAAGCCGATGACGGTAAGGGCGCCCGTAACCGGTACTGCCCCGGTAATTCACATCCACCACCGCAAAGCCGCGGCTGGTCCAGTACTGGATTCGGGGGTCATAGGCTGCATCGGTGGCCCCCGTGGGCCCGCCGTGGCATTTCACCAGCAGCGGTGGACGCTCATTCGATGGGCCCTGATGGTCGGGATGGGTGGGAGGGTAAAAGAGAGCATGGGCCGTCTCATCCTCGCCGGTTGGGAAGTGGATGGCCTCGGCTTGGCTGACCATGGCCCCCTGTTCAGGTGTCGCAGACGCGGTGGCAATGACCTCCACCGGCCCCCGCTCGGGATCGATTCGCACCACCGCCAGGGGATGATCGGGCCGGCCCGCCAGCATCACGGCCTGGCCGTGATCACAATGCAGGTGCTGAATACTGTTCCAGTCCTCATCCAGGGTCTTTGCCTGACCCGCGCGAATCCGTTGCAGGGACCAAAAGCCCTGCGAGGATCGGGCCGCCAGGATGGTGTCATCGTCGACAAAGCCCCAGCTGCGCATATTGAATTGCCAATAGGGCAGGCCGAACTCGGCTGCTTCCCGGGTGATCACCTGAATGGCTTCCCCATCCCAGACATGCAGGTTCCACCAGCCATCGGCCCGGTCACTGACAAAGTAAAGCCGGCCGTCGTCGTGCCATTCCGGCTGAAAGATGGCCTCGGCGTGCTGGCCTGCCACCATAGTTGGCTTCGTGACCGCGCCGGCTTCGTCGATGCCGGCAAGCATCAGCCGGGTCCGGTCCCAGGGCATGTCCGGATGATCCCATTCCAGCCAGGCCAGCTGCCGGCCGTCCTGGCTGGGCCGCGGTGCGGTATAAAAGTCGGCGCCCTGGGCCAGGACCTGGATCCGGCCGGAAAGGTCAATGGACACCAACTCGGCCCGGGGCTCCGGGGCCTGTTCCTCGACCACCTCGCGAACCGCCAGAACTCGCTGGTGGTGATCATCCCACTGCAGGTCGCCGAAGCGGCATTGGGGCATTACGCAGAGGCTTTGGATCTCGCGGCCCTGCTGGAGGTAAAGGCCCTGGTCGCTGTCCTCGACGAAAATACGTCGATCCCCGTCCAGCGCACACCAGGCGCCGCCCCCGTACTCCTGGGCCCGCGTCCGCACACTGTAGCCACGCGGCGTCAGGGTCTCGACCGTACCGGCGCGCCAGCGACAAAGGGCGGTTCGGCCGCCTTCCTCGGGCCGACCTTCCAGCCAATAGATCCCTTCCGGGCGGCACAGGGGTTGGGCCAGGCGCTTGCCGCCCCGGGCGATCTGCTCGGCACTGAAGTCGGAAGGCCAGCTGCCGAAAGGGGTTGTCTGGACATCTTGTTCCCTTGACTCACTCATTTTGATGCGTGCTCCCCGGTTTCCCAGGTGAATCGAAACGGGCTTTCACCTTGTATATGGCCCCCGGCATCGAAGCGTCGTTCCCGAAAATGTGCGATTCCATCTTCCCATAGCCAGGCAAGACTGGCGCAACGGGTGCCGTACTCGGTGCCGAGCACGAAGGGTGCGGACAAGCGGCGTTCCAGTTCCGGCGGCAGACCGGTGTCGGGCAGGTCCTGGGGCCGGGCCGGTTCCCTGTCATCCAGCAGGCGGTACAGGGATTCGGCCCCGACCCGGCCGGCGTTCAGCTGTCGTTCAAAGCGATGCCGCAAGCGCAGCAGCTTGGGCCAGGGGGAATCCAGAAGATGATTGCTCACTGCGTAGATCCCTGCCTCCAGAATACGGGGCCCGGCCGGATCGCGATTGCTCACATAGCCCAGGCGTTCGCCATCACTGAGCAGCAGATTGAAGCCTGCGTATTGATCGCCCTTAACTGCGACCTGCTCCAGGTAGCTGGACAGGTTGCTTCCACCGTCGAGAAAATCGGCGGTGAGTTCCCCCCGCGAGCGTTCACCCGGTGCAGCGTCTGCTTCCCGAACATTGGTCACCGCCGCGAAGCGGCCCTGCCGTGACAGGCCCAGCCAGGTCCCGCCGGCCGTCCGGTCCCGGCCAGCCAGCAGATCGGGACGATCGGGCCAGAAGGCCGCCGCCTCGGTGGGCCGGGCATGGAATTCATCCCGGTTGCCAGCGGCCATCAGGCGTAATCGCGGATGTTGTTTCCAGGCAATCGCCAGCAGACACATCAGAAATCGAATCGCAGCCCGATGCCGGCGGTGTTCGCCTCCAGACGAGCAATATGCTGGGCAAACAGATCCAGGCGGGTATTGCCGCCCACATCCATTCCCAGGCCCAGGCGGACCATGGGTGCGGTGTCCTGGGTATCATTACCATCGGCGGCGGGCAGATCGAGACGCCAGCGTGCCACCCCCACGCCCACATTGGCGTGCAGAAAGCCGACGAACTCCCAGCCCAGCTCCGCCTGTGCCGTCCAGGCGGTGGCCGTGCTGCTTCGCTCCCCGACCACGGTGATTTCTTCATCCACATCAGCCAGCAGTTCGGTATCGAAGCGACCCAGATCCATATACCCCCCCACGATGCTCACATGCGAGTTGACCCGATAGCCGAAGCGCAAACCAAAGCTGGTATCGCTATCGTCGATCTGGAAACTGCTTTCCTCGCTGTCCAAGTCAGAGTTCCCCAGCTCAAAAGCGGCATACCATTGGGGCTGGTCCCAGGCCTGTCCTACGGCCAGTCCCGGCAGGGCAAACAACAACAGAAAAGCACTCAGTCGACGCATGATCGTTTCTCTTGTCAGGGGGCTGTCTGCATTGTAAAGCAAAGTTTCAGTTTTCTGATTGCCGCTTGTTGGAAGCCGCATTGCCGAAGGCCGTGTCTTGGGCCAGGGGATCCACCAGGTGGTGAATGGAATTGGCGTAATAACGCAGTACCGGAATCTCTCCTTCCTGAATGCGATAGCCATCCTCATCGGCGCCCAGCAGTTTTCTGATAGTGAGCATGCGCAGACCCACTTCCACGGCATAGGCCGCATCCCGTCGTGGTACATAGGCGTCTACGCCATGGTCGTCCAGGGCCTGAATGAGTGCCTGATAACCGTGTTCCAGTTGTTCACGACGCCAGGCCTGCTCAGGGTCTTGCAGCATCAGCCAGCTGAGCACTGATACCGGCAATACCGGCATGGCCGCGGCAATTCGCCCCATCAGGCCATCCGCGAAGCGGCGGGTTTCCTCTATCCGTTCCCGCCGTGACAGCGCTCGAAAATCCAGTCTCTCCGCCCTACACCATGCTGACGCCGAGACCGGGCGGCCAAAGCCGGCGGCCGCATAGCCCAGGCGATACCATTGGCCTCGGGACCGTCGGCGCAAACTGCGGCCGAGAAACTTCAGACTGCCCCAGACCGCCGATATGGCAGACTTTCGTTCGACGCGTTTGCCGGCTTCCTGGATCAGGGTGCGATCCTCAATCACCCGATCATAATTGAGACAAACCGGCACGAAGACGATGTCCCGCGCACCCTGCGGGTCGAAATCGCGCAGCATGTAATCCAGCAAGCCGATGCGCGGTTCCCGGAAGGCCCCGTCCCGGCTCAGGCCGCCTTCCAGAAAGACCGCCTGTACCACGCCCCCCTCGACGGCCATCTGCACATAGCGTTCCAGTACCCGACGGTAGAGTTCATTGTTCGAGCCCCGGCGGACGAAGTAGGCACCCATGGCCTTGACGATCTGTTGCAAGGGCCAGACCCGGGCCCATTCCCCCACGGCATAGGAAAGGGCTGCCTGTTTCTGGGAGAGATAGGACACCAGCACATAGTCCATATTGGAGCGATGATTGATGACAAACACCACGCTGGCGTTGTCCGGGATCCCTTCCAGACCCCGGGCATTGTTCTTGCCCAGGCGGACCCGGTACAGGCGCTGGACCATCCAGCGGGAAAAACGACGGCCCAGGTTGAAGTAGAAATAGGCGTTGAAGGCGGGGACAATCTCCCGGGCATAGCCCTCCACCCGTTCCAGGGTGGCATCCCAGGGGGCGCCGGTGCGTTCACAGTGTTCTCGCACTTCGTTCAGTACTTTCGGGTCATAGACCAGGCGATCCACCAGGACCCGGCGTTTGGTCAGGGAGAAGGTGGGCAGGCGCAGCTTGAGCCGCTGGTTGAGGCGATCGATCAGCTGATTGACCCGGCGCCGGAAGAACCAGCGCACGCTGGGCAAGAGTAGGCGCTCCAGCAGCACCCACAGGGCCAGCAGGCCAATGGTCAACAGCAACCAGTAGGGAATTTCCACTGTATCGGTCATGGCCCAATGATAGCCTTTTCGCCCTGCTCCCGGCTAAAAAAGGTGCTTCGATGAAATTGCTGAGGTAGATGGTCCCCAATTTTCAGGCTGCAGACTTATGAGCCTTCTCTGGAGACCTCACCCCGTCGTTTCCAGCGCAGATAGCCCCGCAGGCTGAGGACCGTCAGGGCCAGCAGGATCAAGGCCATGCCGGTGCCTTCCAGGCCACTGGGGCGTTCGCCTAGCTGCAGCCAGGCGGCGGTGCTGCCGATCACCGGAATCACCAGGGCCGACAGGCCGGTGACCCCGGCCGGCAGGCGGCTGACGATATACAGCCAGAACAGCCAGGCCAGGGCATTGGCCGGAAGGATGTTGAACAACAGGGCACCGATATAGGCCGCGTTCCAGTCAATGGTCGGTTGTTCCACAAAAGGCAGCAGCAAGATCAGGGGGATGACCCCCAGGGCCATCTGCCAGGCCGTGATGGGGATCAGCTCCCAGCGTGTCTCCATGGGGATTTTCTTCGCCACCACCACGCTGGCCCCCCAAGCGGCCCCGGCACCCACCGCCAAGAGGCTGCCCGGGGTGCGCAAATCCGGGTCCCAGGGGCCGATCAGCAACATCAGGCCGGTGAGCGCCAGGGTTACCGCCAGCCACTGCCAATCCCGGACCCGTTCACCCAGTGCCAGGGCGGCAAAGCCCAATACCCAGAAAGGCATGGTGAAGGCCAATACGGCGGTCTTGCCCGCGCCTTCGCTTTCCAGTGCCAGGGTCACCAAGCCGGTGAAGCCGGTGGTCTGCAACAGACCCAGGGCCAGGACCCAGGCCATGGAACGGGGCATGATGGGAATGCGAAAGGCGGCGGTGATGAGAAAGAGGCACACCATGCCGCCCAGGCTGCGCAGCACGGCGAAATCCAGCGCCCCGCTGTACTGCAGGGCGATTTTCATCACCACCCAGTTATAGCCCCAGACCACCACCAGCAAGACGAAGGCGGCCAGGGCACCCTTGTCGGCGAGGGTCCGGCTCATGGGCGAGCCAATCTATTGCCGCTTGCGGCGAAGCTTGTGCCTCAGCCAATGACCGGCAAGCCCGCCTAGGCCACCCGCCAGCAAGCCGCTCAGCATCCAGCCAAGGACCAGGCCGGTACCCACATCCTCGCTTTGCAGGGCGCCGCGCAAAAAGATCAGCAGGAACAAAACGGCCAGACCGAGGCCGTGGAAGACGGCAATCCGCAATCGACCGGGATGCAGACTGAGGCCCGTGGCCAGCCCGCCCAGCAGCAACAGCGTGATGAAACTGATGGTGGACGCCAGCACATCGGCTTCGGTGCCCACGTACTCGGCCTGCAACCAGAAGGCCAATGTCAGGGTAAGCAGGGCGACCACCATGCCCACCGACAGGGCGATCAGGCTGCGAATGACCAACAAAAATGTCTCGAGGCGTTTTTCTTGCATAGGATGTCCAGGGCTAGCTGTGGTGTGTGGGGCCGTTATCGGCCAATGGATTGTTGATCGCTTCCCGCTCGGCCTCTGCGGCTTCCGGCATATACCAGGCCGCCAAGGCGCCGGCCAGGCTGAGGGCGATGATGGTGAGCATCATGATCTCATGACCCAGGAACTGGGCAATCAGCCCCAGGGCACCCCCTGCCAGAACCAGCAGACCAATGCTGGTGTTGGAAAAGGCCACCCAGGTGGCCCGGTCCTGTGGTGGTGCGGCATCCACCAGCCAGGTCTTGCGGCCCAGTCGCACGCCCGCCTCCGCCAAGCCGATCAGGATAAAGACCAGGGCGTAGACCGGCGGAATCTGGAGGCTTTCCGGGAGTAGCGTGATCAGCAGGGCCACCACCCCGGCGGCTGCGGCGATCAGGGCGCTCCAATACAGCACCTTGCGGGAAGAGGCATCGGAAAAACGTCCCCAGAAGGGGCTGCCCACCACCTGGGCCACGCCCACCGCCACCACGAAGGTGCCCAGCCCTACCGCGCCACCGGCCACCACGCCCTGGCCGAACAGGACAAACAGAGGGGTGGCGATTTCCACCGTCAGCAGCAGGGCCCGGGCCAGCAGATAGCGGCGATAACCGCTCAATTGTTTCACCAGCCGCACCCCGACCCCGGCTTCCTCGAGGGCGTTGCGCCCGCCCGCGGTGGCGCCGGCTTCCTCGCGAATCAGAAAGAAGAACCCCGATGCCAGGAACCAGAGCAGGGCGCCGAAAAACACCAGCCCCAGATAGACCAGCATGTCGTCGCCGCGACCCACGTACTGATGGATCATGATGCCCGCGGCAATGGTCAGCGCCCCGCCGATGGCGGCCCGGTTGGCCAGTAATCGTCCCCGCCGGCCCTTGGGGATGGTCTTGCCCACCACATCCTGGAAGGCTACCGAGGCGGTGCCGCTGGCCATGGCATAGACTGCGAGTAGCCCAACGATGGTCCAGCCGGCCTGGGTGGGGGTTAAAAAAATGGCCGCCGCGATCATCAGCAGCAGGCAGGCCGACTGGGTCAGGCCGGAAAAGACCCAGAAGTACTTGCGCCGGGCCACCGAGCGGATGGCGCCGGCAATGGCCAGTTGGGGCAACAGGGAGCCGGCCTGCTTGATGGGCATGAGCAGGCCGATCAGGGCAGCGGGTGCGCCCAGGGCGGCCATTAACCAGGGCAGCACCACATTGGGCCCGGCCACCTGCTCGGCCAGCTTGCTGGCCGAGCCATTGCCCACGTTCAGCAGGTAATTGCGGGGCAGATTGGTACAGGCGGATTCCGGAATCGCTTCGCAGAGCCGGTCGGTCTGGTCATCGCCGCTCAGGACCGCATAGGTCCGATTGCTTAGCTGTTCGGGGTTCCGAATCTTGACCTTGGATGCTTCGCTCACGCGCGCTCTCCGGGGGCTGAAAGCGTGTCAGTTTATCAGACCCTTTAGCCTGGACTATGCCGGGAAGGGGGTGGCGCCCCCGTTACAAATCCCGGGCGGCTTCCATCGCCCGGCGGAGAGCGGGTCAGTCGGTACTTCGCCAGTCCTCAATGAGGTGTCGGGCAACGGAGCGGGTGTTGGGCAGCTGAATCGCTTCCTCGGCCAGTGCTTCGTTCAGCGCCGGGCGGGACCACCACTCGGCATCCGCCAGCTCCCCGTCCAGCCGCTGAATATCCGTGTTTCCGGCCTCGGCGGTGTAGGCGAGCATCAGGGAGCCGGGAAAGGGCCAGGGCTGGGAGGAAAAATAGCGGACGCTGTCGGGACGAATCCGGATGCCTGCTTCCTCGAACACTTCCCGGACCACGGTGGCTTCCGCCGACTCGCCCGGAGAGACAAAGCCCGCCAATACCGAACGCCGGGTGCGGGGCCAGTTGGGTTGGCGCCCCAGCAGGATGCGATCCCCCTGCACCACGCGCACGATCACGGCCGGGTCGGTGCGGGGAAAGTGGCGCTGGCCACATTCCGGGTTGCTGCAATAGCGGGCCAATCCCCCCGGTGAACGCCCGCTGGGGGCGCCACAACGGGTACAGAAAGTATGGCTGGCATGCCACTGGATCATGGCCTTGGCGCGGGCCAGCAGGGACCAGTCCGGGTCGCTCAACAAACCGGCCACCGAGCGAAGGTCTTCGAAATCCCCACCGGGAATACGTCGCTTGGGCTGAAAGCGATCCAGCTCAACGGCGAAGAAATCCCGTCCCTGGGCGGAGTGAATCCAGACCGGTGAGCGGGCATGGGTGATAAGCTCGCCGGCCTCCTGGTAGCTTGGGGTCAGCGCCCGGGGTTGGTCCTTGGGCCAATGCAGGAAGACGCGATTCTCGCAGACCGGCAGGAGGTGGCAGTTACTGCCTCCCCAGCGGGCCTCCAGGGCCTCCCCCGACAAGGGGGCCAGGTCTTCCCCGGGGCTCATTCCGACCCCCGGGACCAATCGGCCCGGATCAGTCGCCATTCATCGTCGGCTTCCCGGTCAAAGGTCAGCTGCAGCTGCAGATTATTGGCATTGAGACCGGTCATGGATCGGGCGCGCTCGGCCGCGTCGCCAGCCAGGCCCAGCTGGACTTCGGCATGGGCCCGGTAAGCCGTGGCGACCTCAATGTGGCGAATCCGGGTGACCAGCTGGAGCGAGTCCTGTTGAAACAGATAGGCGCGCACCAGATTGCGCAGCTCGCTTTTGTCACGACCTGCTTCGTCCCGATAGGCCTCCGAGACATGGCGCATCACTCGGCGGGTGGAGCCGGCCTCGGCGGCCTGCTCGGCGTCGACGATAAGCGCCCGGATGCGCTGCTCCGGATCGTCGGCGGCACCGCCGCAGCCAATGAGCAAGGCGGCCAGAAGCAATAACGGCAAGGCTGCCATGGTTTTACGGGCTGAGCTTTTCATAAGGCCAGTATAAGCCCCCGTTGCTCGCCTCGTCCCCCAGGGCCGCCCATCAAATCCTTCCGGGCTTTTGCGCGATCCAGACATCGCCCTGGTGAAAAACCGTTGTTAGATTCCAGTGCCGGGCAATCCAGTCAAAGCTGCGGCGTTGAAAGAAACAGATATGAGTCGGGTCCTGGCGGTAATGCCAGCGAGCGAAACGGGCGTCCTCACTAAGATGGCCGGTCATGATGGCCAAGTGGCCGCCCGCTTTCAGCATCCCCAGCAGCCGCGCCAGTTCCATACCGGGCTGGGCACAATGCTCCATGGTTTCGGTGCAGGTGATGAAATCATATTCGGCATTGAGCACCGAGGTATCCGGATGGAAGAAGGGGTCATACAGGGCCACGGAATGCCCCGCTTCCTCCAGCATCCGAGCCAGGGCCGGTCCGGGCCCGCAGCCGAAGTCCAGCCCCCGGGCGGCTTGCGGCAAACGCTCCCTCAAGGGGGCACTGACCCGGGTCAGAAAACGCCGGTAGCCCGGTTCGTCGGGGTGGTTCTCGTGCATCTCATAGACGGCGCGTTCTGCCGCTGCATCCAGATGATGACGGGCATCGCGCCAGCTCAGGTGGCAGTCCGGGCAGCGCCAATAGTGCCGTTGGCGCAGGAAGTCCAGGCAGAACAAGCGGGTTTCAGCCTGCCCGCAAAGTGGACAGGCGGGGATCTCTGGAATGGACATGGACACGGTGATTCCGTTATATTGATCGGTCTTTCGGCGATTGGCCGAACAATAGGGATTTTACAGCAACCGGGCGGATTCCGGGCGCTGAGCCAGCCACCCACTCGCGGGTTTCGAGAGCGGGGACGGGCTGGCTCAAGTCGTTCGAGTTTTCCGTCCGGTGTTTGTTTTTGGGGTCTTGAACGCTGAGGCGGGCCGGCATTGGGCGGGCTTGTCGAAGGTTCTACAACGACAGAGAGGCCGGAGTCATGACGGTACTCGAGCAACTGCAGGAAATTCGTCAGGTTGGGGGCGCTGTGCGCACCCCGGGTTTGTCCGATGAAATGATCAAGCACTTCGCCGAGCAGGATGCCCTGCTGGGCCAGGCCGTGGAAGAGGCCGTGACGGCCTTCCGCGCCCTGCAATCCCAGTACGGGGACATTCTGGCTCGTGATGAAGAGGCGGTGATCGACGCGATCCAGCATCGCTATGTCAACTTCTACCCGGAAGATGCCATCAACCCTTACGTGACCCTGGCAGCCCGCGGTCCCTGGATTGTGACCGCCAAGGGCGCCGTTCTGCATGACAACGGGGGTTACGGCATGCTGGGCATGGGCCATGGGCCCGAGAAGATTCTGGAGGCCATGAATCAGCCCCATGTGATGGCCAACATCATGACCGCCAACTTCAGCCAGCTGCGCCTGGTGGAAGCCCTGGACCGGGAGATTGGTCATGCCCGGGCCGGCAACAACCCCTTTGATCGATTCCTGTGCATGAACTCCGGCTCCGAGGCCGTGACGGTGGCCGCCCGCATCGCCGATGTGAACGCCAAGATCGCCACTGACCAGGGCGGCCCCCATGCCGGCAAGCCCATCCGCCGCATGGCCCTGTCGGGCGGCTTCCATGGCCGTACCGACCGCCCGGCCCAGTTTTCCGATTCCAGCCTCGGTGCCTATGCCAAGCACTTGGCCAGCTTCCGCGACCGGCAAAATGATCTGGTCACCGTGGAAGTGAACAATGTGGAAGACCTCAAGGCCAAGTTCGCCCAGGCCGAGGCCGATGGTGTGTTCATTGAAGGCCTGTTTATCGAGCCGGTGATGGGTGAGGGCAACCCGGGCATGGCCATCACCCCCGAGTTCTATCAGGCCGCCCGTGAACTCACCCGCGAACACGGCACCCTGTTGCTGGTGGACAGCATCCAGGCCGGCCTGCGGGCTACCGGCTGTCTTTCCATCGTCGATTACCCCGGCTTTGAAAAGCTGGACGGCCCCGACATGGAAAGCTATTCCAAGGCGCTTAATGCCGGCCAGTATCCCCTGTCCGTGCTGGCCATGAATGATCGGGCCGCCAGCCTTTACCGCAAGGGCATCTACGGCAACACCATGACCGCCAATCCCCGGGCCATGGACGTAGGCACCGCCGTGCTGGAATCCATTACCGATGACATGCGCCAGAACATCCGCCGCCGTGGCGAAGAATGCCTGGAGAAGTTCAAGGCCTTGCAGAAAGAGATGGATGGCAAGATCACCAAGGTCCAGGGCACCGGTCTGCTCTTTTCCTGCGAGCTGCAGGCCAGCGAGTTCAAGTGCTACGGCGCCAACTCCACCGAAGAGTACATGCGGACCCGGGGCCTGGGTGTGATCCACGGGGGTGAGAACTCCCTGCGCTTCACCCCCCACTTCGCCATCACCTCCGAAGAAGTGGATCTGATGGTGGATGCCACCCATGACGCCCTGAAAAATGGCCCACGCAAGGAAATGCGTGAAACTGGTTGAGTTTTGAGTAGTCACAGTAATGACTTCCGTCGTGAACTTCACAACGGAAGCGTCCCGAAAAAGCCCCGACCAGCGGATGGTTGGGGCTTTTTCTTTGGGTCGCTGACCTGGGGCAAGGACGGTGTTTGGCGGTCCGTGGCGCGCCCTCGCTTGTGCTTCCCTCAAGCCGTAGCGCTGCTACGGCATTCGGTCCAGCACGGCGCGAGGACACACCACGGCCCACCAGCCATCCGCCCTTGCCCCAGGCCAGCGACCCCGGGCCGCTGCTATAGCAATGAGGTGTGGTATCCGAAGGGCTCTCGCTTGGGCTTCCTTCAAGACGTAGCGCTGCTACGCCTTTCAGTCCAGCCCGGCACGAGAGCACGCCACAGCCCACCAGCCACTCGCAGCTACCCCAGGCCAGCGACCCCAACTATTCCACGATGCCTGAGAAGAAGCTGTAGGAGTGGATTCATCCGCGACGAAAGCGGCGCTTAGCCGCTTTCGATAAGCGCGGCTTGGGCATTCGGTCTACTGCGCTGTTTCCGTGGGGGTGGGGGAACCTCTTTGGGGGGCTTGGGTCAGCACAAGGGTGTGCACTGGCCTTCTCGCCAGTTCTGCTAATGTGGCTTCCCTTGATTGATCAAGCCTTCCAAGTAAAAGGAGTGATTGCATGCGGTATCTGATGATCGTCCTGGCCCTGTTGAGCAGTCTGGGGATTCTAGCCCAGCCAGCTCAGAGCGATGACCTGGCCTTCAAGTCCGTGGTGGGCTACGAATTCGGCGAACGCATCGCCACCAGTTATGACGTCCGCCGCTACATGGAAACCCTGGAGCGGGAAACGGACCGGGTCACACTGGTCCATCAGGGCGAGTCCTATGAGGGCCGTCCACTGATCGCCGCCATTATCACTTCACCGGATAACCATGCCCGCCTGGATGAGATCCAGGAAACGGCCCAGCGCCTGGGCGATCCCCGGCTCGGCGACGCCGAGATTGATAACCAACCCGCTGTGCTCTGGCTGGGTGGCTCCATCCACGGTTTCGAGCTGTCCGGCACGGATGGTCTGACCAAGTTGATGGAGGAGCTGGCCACCAGCGATGCCGATGAGGTGCTGGACTGGCTGGACAATACCGTAGTCATCATCGACCCCACCCTGAACCCGGATGGCCGTGATGCCTTCGCCATGTTCAATCACCAGCGCATTGGTAGCGAACCCAATCCTTCCCAGAAGGACTGGTCCAATGATTTCGATGGCTGGGATGCCCTGGGTTTTCGCACCAGTCATTACTTCTTTGACATCAACCGGGATTGGTTCGCCCACACCCATCCCGAGACCCGCCAGCGCATGCCCCTGCTGCAGGAATGGCGGCCCCAGGTGGTGGTGGATGCCCATGAAATGGGTCATGACACCGAGTTCTATTTCGACCCGCCCACCGAGCCGCGTAATCCGGTCTTCCCGGATTTTGCCTGGGACTGGTTTGAACGCTTTGGGGCCGCCTACGCCGATGCCTTTGACGAGGCCGGCGTGGAGTACACCAAGCGCGATATCTTCAACTACTTCTATCCCGCCTACACCACGTCCTGGGGCAGTTATCAGGGGGCCGTGGGCATGCTCTACGAGCAGGGTTCCAGCCGGGGCCTGGCCATGGAGCGCTCCGACGGGGTGACCCGCACCCTCAAGGAAGCATTGGATCAGCAGTACCTGGCCGCCCGCGCGGCGGTGGATCTCTCGGCCCGGGAACGGATGGACCTGCTCAGCGATTACCGCCAGGGCCATGAAGAGGCCATCAGCGATGGGGAAAGCGGCACCCGCCGTTACATCCTCACCTCCAATGCCGATCCGCAGATCCTGGCCGAGACCGTGGCCATGCTGCAGCGTAACGGTATCGAGGTGCTGCGTCTGGACGAGGACACCCGTCTGCGCGGGCTGAGCGATCGGGAAGGCAACCGGGTCGGCACCGAGACCCTGCCGGCGGGCAGTTTCGTGATCGAGGCCGCCCAACCCCGCAATCGCTTCATCCGCGCCCTGCTGGAGCCGGAGACCCCGGTGCCGGAGGATTTCCTGCCCGAGGCGCGGGAACGGGTGGAGCGGGGCGAGAACCCCCGCTTCTATGACATCACGGCCTGGTCCATCCCCTTGATGTTTGATCTGGAGGTCTTTGCCAGCACCAGCGGTGCCAGCTTGCCGGTCTCCGAGGTGGATGGCCGCCCCGCCGTGGGCGGTGACTTGCCGGACGCCAACTACGCCTGGTTGCTGGATGGCCGCCAGACCGCGGCCGTGGCCGCGGCCCATCATCTACGCAATGCCGGTTACCGGGTCTCAGTGAGCCCGCGGGCTTTCCGCCATGATGGCCAGGCCTTCGCCACCGGCACCGTCATTGTCCGGGCCGGCAAGCAGCCAGAAGGGCTGCGGGACACCCTGGCCGAGCTGGTGTCGCGCTATGACCTACAGGCCCACGGCGTGGACGGCGGCCGGACCGCGGGGGGCGATTTGCCGGCCCTGGGTGGTGCGGCCACCTTCTCCCTGGCCAAGAGCAATATCGCCCTGCTGGCCGAGCACCCCATGCACGCCTATTCCTTCGGCTGGGCCTGGCATACCCTGGATCAGGCCTATGACCTGGACACCACCGTCATGCGTCTGGAATCGGTGGCCGGTACCCGTCTGGAATCCTTCAGCACCCTGGTCATCGCCGATACCTTCTCCGCCCCGGCCCTGGCCGAGCGGCTGGGTGAGGACGGTATGGAACGGATCAAGCGCTGGGTCCGGGACGGCGGCAATCTGGTGGTGATCGGTGATTCGGTGAACTTCGCCCGGGAGCATCTGGAGCTGATCGATCTCACCGACGCCTGGGAAGGCGAAGATGAGGATGAGGTGGTCCAACGCTTTACCGTGCCCGGTGCTTTCTTTGCCACCGAGATGGATGAGCGCCACTGGCTGGCCGGTGGCTTTGCCCAGGCACCGAAGGTGATGGTCAATTCCGGCCGGATCTTTCAGGCACCGGACAAGCCCGCCTCCCCCGCCCGCAATGCGGTGATTCGCTATGCCCAGGAGCTGGAAGGGCCGGTGGCCGGCCATGCCTGGGACGAGAGCGTGGAGCGTCTGCCGGGGGGTGTTTTTGCCTGGGAAGAGCAGGTTGGCAACGGCCGGGTGGTGGCCTTCCCCGAAGACATCAACTTCCGCGGCTACTGGCGCGCGGTGGACCGTCTCTTCCTCAACGCCGTGATTCTGGGCCCCAGCGCCTGATCCACGACAACACCTGAAAGCCAAAAAAGAGCCGCCCGTTTAACAGCGGGCGGCTTCTTTTGGGGCGAAAGCCTCGGCTCTATTCAGTGATTTCGAAAGGCTTGAGGGTGCTGCGAAGTGGGCTGGGTTCAAGGTCGTCGATCCCGTCTTCATCATCCGTTGCCGCCCAGGCCTGGATCTCGTATTCCCCAGCCGACAGGGCATTGCCCTGGTCATCGTCGAGACCGGACCAACTCATCTCGAAGCTCCGACGCTCACCTGCTTCGAAGGTCTCGGTGGTGACCGTGGGGGAAAAGCTTCTGTCATCGGACCAGAGCCGAACCACCTCGCCGGCGTCATTGAGCACCAGGAAGTCACTGACTCGGGTACTGCCAAATTCCAGGGTCGCTTCGCTGTCAGAGCGATTACGAATCAACAGCACAATGCTTACATTCTCGCCCGCACTTGCCGAGGTAATGGTTTGTCCATTCGCGTCACGGATTTCCATTTCGCTGACAAAATGCAGAGAACGGCTCGGCTCGTCGTCATCATCATCACAGCCCAGCAGAAACAGGGGCAGGCTAAGCAGGGCTGCCATCAATGCACGGTATTTCATGACACAATCCTCGCTGTTTCCAATAGTTAATGTCAGTCCGCCGTGGCGGGCCTGGGAATCGGCGATTCCCGGCGCAGCCGGCGAGTAATCGCTTCCGCCGGTTCGGGGCGACTGAACAGAAAGCCCTGACCATACTGGCAGGCGTGGCGCCGAAGAAACTCGGCCTGTGTCCGAGTTTCGATGCCTTCGGCCACCACCGTTAAACCCAGTTTCCGGGCCATCTCCAGAATGCTTCGAACGATTTCCTGCTCCGCGGAGGATTGATCCAGCCTGGATAGAAAACTACGGTCGATCTTGATGGTATCAATGGGCAGTTCCCGGATATAGCTCAAAGAAGAATAGCCCACACCAAAATCATCCACGCTGATCTTGAAGCCTCTTCGGGAAAGGGATTGCAAGCGCCAGCGGGCCTGGTCCAGATTCTCCACCAGGGTGTTTTCGGTTAATTCCAGGCAAATTTGATCCGGCCGAAGTCCATGGCTTTTAAGACAATGCATGAGCCCTTCTTCAAAAGCGTGGTCCCTCAGCTGCAGAGGAGAGAGGTTTAGTGAGAGCCCCACTTGATTCAGTATCCCCTGCCTTTGCCATGCGACCGCCTGGACACAGGCCTGTTCGATAACCGAACGGGTTAATGCATCAATCAGGCCGAAGCTCTCAGCCACGCCGATGAAGGTGGACGGTGGTACCGGACCTAGCCGTTCATCATGCCACCGCGCCAGCACCTCCAAATAGCAAATACGCTTGTTGGTCAGGGAGAGAATGGGTTGGAAATGAATCGACAGCTGGTCGTTCTCAATGGCATCGGCCAAACGGTTACGCATTTCCCAGCGTTCCATTAGGCCTGGGCCTTCACTCTGCCCAAATAGGGCGAAGCGGTTCCCCCCACTTTCCCGGGCTTCGAACACGGCTGCTTCCGCCTGACGGACCAGATTGTCGCTACCGTTGGCAATATGGGGATAAAGGCTGCCTCCCACTGATGCCGTGAGGCGTACATCATGGCCTTCCACCTGCAGCGGTTCTCCAACCTGCTCGGCAATCTCTCGGGCCACGCCGGCCAGTAGGCTTTCCGCTGCACTCTGACCACCGGGCAATGGCAGCAGCATGCTGAACTCGTCGCTTTCCGTGCGCCCCAGCACCCGGCCGCCGATTTCCAATGTCTGAAGGCGGGCCACCAGAGCATGCAGCATGTTGTCGCTGAGGGCCTGCCCGTGGAGGTGCCGCAGACGGCGAAAACCGTCAATATCCACCACCAGCAAGCCCAGACCCTGACCATGCCTGGGGCCCCGGGTGCTGGCTACCCGTTCGCTGACCAGTTGGAAGAAACGATTGCGTCCGGGAAGTCCCGTGGTGGCATCGAATTCGGCTCGGTGTCGTGCGATTCGCTGGTGGGTCTCCGCCAGCAAGGAGGCCCGGTCCCTCTGACGGCGAAGATTGGAAAATTCCCATTGAATCGCCAGACCCAGGGACAAGCCCCCGGCCAGCAGGCCCAGTTTGAGCACATCAAAGCTGCTCAGGCCGGGGTTCGGCAACCAGCCCAGACGAAACAGGCCATTGACCATCAGGGCCAGCATGAGAAAGATAAAGCCCATCAACAGCGGGCCGGCGTTCTGTCTCCCTTGGCTGACGCCGGCGCCGGTGAGGAGTAGACCGCCGAAGGCAAACAGCAAGGCGCCCGCTTCACTCAGCAGCAAGGCCCGGTCTGGCATCAGGCCGGCCATGACCAGCAGGCCGCTTGCCAGGATCCCCGTTCCCCACAACACCACATCAATCCAGGGGGCACTCTCTGCATGACGGAAGAAATGGGCCAGGAACAAGGTGCCGGCCGCGAAGGCCAGGGCCAGGCAGAAAAAGACGCCGTGCACCTGCCAGGCATGGGTGCCGATCCCCAGCCACTGAACATGCAGGTGTTCACCCAGGAACAAGGATGCGGTGAAAAAACCGATATAAGCCGAGAAATGGAGCAGACCCAGACTGCGGATATTGCCAAGTAGCAGCAGCCCGTAGATCACCAATGCCAGCAGGGTGCCGTAGACCAGGCCCTGAAGCAGGGTGTTCCGGGTTTGCTCCGCCACCAGCAGATCTGCCGGCCCGGTCTTGACGGGAAATGCCCCGAAAAAGGGCGATTCAGCGGTGACAAGCACGGGTCGGGTCGGGTCCAATGCTGTGGGGGCAATGAAAATGCTCTGGCGCTGACTCTGGGCTTCCGGCAATCCGTCGGGGGCGGGTCCCGCACAGCGGCTCTGCCAGCCCCCCGCCCGAGCCGGCCAGAATACACAGAGATCCCGGTAGCCGGTGACCGGCACACTCAGGCCCCAGCTCTGTCCAGCCGGCACTGACTGGGGATTGAGTAGTTGCCAGAAGCGTTGACCGTTGGTCTGGGAAGCGGCGGTGGGGGAGCCAAGGCAGTTTGCCGAAGCCAGCAAATGATCCGGATCCAATTGGTCGGCGGGCCCCCGGACCGTATGGACCTGATTTAGCTCCTGCATCTGCAGGCTTTCATCGCTCCACTCCATGGGGCCAAGCCCGGGGCAAGCCGCGACGGCGACAAAACTGAGCCATTGCAGTGTGTGGATGAGCATTCCGATTTCCCCGAGTGCGAGCTCGCCCATCATTGCAGGCCCCGCATCTTTCAACAAGTCGATAAGGGAACCCAGCAAGCAGTAAAACGCCCAGGCCTGTTAAAATATCCAGCATGGACGATGTAACCGCAATTATTGACCCCTTAAACGAGGCCCAGCGCGAAGCGGTAACCGCCCCTGCCGGGCCGGCCCTGGTTTTGGCCGGGGCCGGCAGTGGCAAAACCCGGGTGCTGGTTCATCGTATTGCCTGGCTGATGCAGGTGGAGGGGGTCTCTCCCTTCGGCATCATGGCCGTGACCTTCACCAACAAGGCCGCTGCCGAGATGCGGGGCCGCATTGAACAGCTGCTGGGTGCGCCCGCCGGCACCATGTGGGTGGGCACCTTTCACGGCCTGGCTCATCGCCTTCTGCGCCTGCATTGGCGGGAAGCGGGTTTGCGGGAAGGCTTTCAGATTCTGGATGCCGATGACCAGCACCGCATGATCAAGCGTCTGATGCGGGCCATGGAAATCGATGACGGGCGCTGGCCGCCCAAGCAGATTCAGTGGTTCATCAATGCCCGCAAGGACGAAGGCCTGCGAGCCCGGCATGTGCCGGACAACGATGATCCCATCAAGCGACAATTCGTTCGGGTTTATCATGCCTACGAGGAAGCCTGTGAGCGGGCCGGGGTGGTGGATTTTCCGGAATTGTTGCTGCGGGCCCATGAGTTGCTGCGGGACAATGCTGAGATTCTGCGTCACTACCAGCGCCGTTTCCGCCATGTGCTGGTGGACGAGTTCCAGGACACCAATGCCATCCAGTACGCCTGGATTCGTCTGCTCTGCGGGGGCGAGGGCCAGCCATTTACTGTTGGCGATGATGATCAGTCCATCTATGGCTGGCGCGGGGCCAAGGTGGAAAACCTGCAGACCTTCCGGGAGGATTTTGCCGAGGTGAAGGTGGTGCGCCTGGAGCAGAATTACCGTTCCACCGGCACCATCCTCCGGGCCGCCAATGCCCTGATTCAGCACAACCATGACCGGCTGGGCAAGAATCTCTGGACCGATGGCGAAGACGGTGAGCCGGTCACCCTTTATGCGGCCTACAATGAGCGGGACGAGGCCCAGTATGTGATCGAATCCCTGCGTCAGTACTTGAGAGACGGGGGTGCCCGCTCCGATGCCGCCATTCTTTACCGTTCCAATGCCCAGTCCCGGATCTTTGAAGAGCTGCTCATGGGGGAAGGCATTCCCTACCGGGTCTATGGCGGCCTGCGCTTCTTCGAGCGCCAGGAAATCAAGGACGCCCTGGCCTACCTTCGCCTGGTGGCCAACCGGGATGACGACCCCAGCATGGAACGGGTGGCCAATGTGCCCACCCGGGGTATTGGGCAGCGCACCATGGAACAGTTGCGTGCTCATGCCCGGGAGCAGGGCAGCAGTTTGTGGACCGGAGCCCGCCATCTGATTCAATCCGGCCATATCTCTGCCCGGGCCGGTGGTGCGCTGCAAAAATTCCTGGATCTGGTGGATCGCCTGGCCGCAGACACTGCCGGTCTGGATCTTCACGAGCAAGTGGACCATGTCATTCAGATGTCCGGCCTGTATGACCACTATGGCCGGGAGAAGGGGGAAAAAAAGGCCGATGCCCGTCTGGAAAACCTGGACGAACTGGTCTCCGCGGCCCGGGGCTATGAGCCCGACCCGCTGGAAGAAGAGCTGCCTCCGCTGGCCGCCTTCCTATCCCACGCTGCCCTGGAATCCGGGGAAGGACAGTCCGATGCCTGGGAAGACTGTGTTCAGCTGATGACCCTGCATTCGGCCAAGGGCCTGGAATTCCCCCTGGTTTTTCTCACCGGTATGGAAGATGGCCTCTTTCCCCATCAACGGTCCATCGAAGACCCTGAAGGTATTCAGGAAGAACGCCGCCTTTGTTATGTGGGCATGACCCGGGCCATGAAGCACCTGTATCTCAGTTATGCCGAAAGCCGCCGCCTGCATGGCAATCAGACCTATGGCGTGCCCTCCCGCTTCCTGGTGGAAATCCCCCAGGATTGTCTGCATGAGGTGCGGCCGCGGGTCCAGGTCAGCCATCCGGCTTCCGGCTTGGGCTTCAGTGATCCGGCCCCGGCCAATGACGGGATTACCCTGGGCGCTCGAGTGCGTCATCCGGCCTTTGGTGAAGGGGTGGTGCTGCATCGTGAAGGGGATGGCCCCCAGGCCCGGGTGCAGATCAATTTTGAAGGGGTCGGCAGCAAATGGCTGGTGTTGGGCTATGCAAACCTGGAAGCGGTTTGATGGGGCAGGATAGGTTTATGGCCAGGCCATGAACAGGTTTGGCGGCGGTCCCGGGCCATTGCAGAAATCCCCCCCTGGGCGTAATCTTCGCCTGCATGAAGATCCTGATTCTTGGGGCCGGCCAGGTCGGTTCCACCGTTGCACAACACCTGGCCCGGGAAGAGGCCAATGAGGTCACCGTGGTGGACCTGGACGCCGAGCGTCTGCAGGAGCTTCAGGATCGCCTGGATATTCGCACGGTTCGCGGCTTTGCCTCTTTTCCCGACGTGCTCAAGCGAGCCGGTGCCGACGATGCGGAAATGATCGTTGCCGTCACCGACAGCGATGAAACCAATATGGTGGCCTGCCAGGTGGCCTACACTCTGTATCACACCCCCACCAAGATCGCCCGCATCCGTTCCACCGAATACGTTCACGCCGAGGGCCTGTTTGTTCAGGAGGCCATGCCCGTGGATGTGGCCATCAGCCCCGAAAAGCTGGTGATGGATTACATTCGCCGCCTGATTCAGTATCCCGGTGCCTTGCAGGTCCTGGACTTTGCCGAGGGTCGGGTCCGCCTGGTGGCTGTGCGGGCCTATTACGGCGGCCCATTGGTGGGCAGTCAGTTAAGAACCATTCGCGAACACCTGCCTGACCTGGATACCCGGGTGGCGGCCATCTATCGCCGGGGTGAGGCCATCATTCCAGAAGGCGATACCGTAATTGAAGCGGATGATGAAGTCTTTTTCATCGCTGCCCGTGAAGATATCCGCCAGGTCATCTCCGAGCTACGCAAGCTGGACAAGCCGGCCCGCCGCATCATCATTGCCGGCGGTGGCAACATCGGTGAGCGCCTGGCCGCGGCCCTGGAAGAAACCCATAACGTCAAGATCATTGAACGGGACCGGGATCGGGCCCGCAAGCTGTCCGAACGTCTGGACAAGACCATCGTGCTGCATGGGGATGCCGCCGACGAGGAACTGCTTCGGGACGAAAACATCGAGGCCACGGATGTTTTCTGTGGTGTGACCAATGCGGAAGAGGCCAACATCCTATCTGCGATGCTGGCCAAGCATCTGGGCGCACGAAAGACCATGGCCCTGATCAATCGCCCTTCCTATGTGGACCTGGTTCAGAGTGGCGCCATTGATACGGCCATCTCTCCCCAGCAGGTAACCATCGGTTCCCTGCTGGCCCATATCCGTCGCGGTGATGTGGTGGCGGTTCACTCCCTGCGCCGGGGGGCAGCCGAGGCCATTGAGGCGGTGGCCCACGGTGATCGAAATACCTCCAGTGTGGTGGGCAAGGCCATTGGCGAAATCACCCTGCCGCCGGGGACCACCATTGGTGCCATTGTGCGAGAAAACGAAGTGATCATGGGCCACCATGACACCGTGATCGAACCTGAAGACCATGTCATTCTTTTCCTGGTGGACAGGAAATACGTCACTGATGTGGAACGTTTGTTCCAGGTGGATGTGACATTTATTTAGTGTCACTCGAGGGCCCGCCATGCATGTGAAGGTTATTCAGCGCATCCTCGGCCTCCTTCTCATGGCCTTCAGCCTGTCCATGCTGCCCCCCATTGGGGTTTCCTTCTGGTATGCCGATGGCAGCCACATGGCCTTTATCAGTGGTTTTGCCATTGTCGCTGGGCTGGGTTTTTTGATGTGGCTACCTGCCCGCAAGGAATACCGGGACATGCGTGCCCGGGATGGCTTTGTGGTGGTGGCCGGCTTCTGGACGGTGCTGGGCCTGGCCGGTGCCGTTCCCCTGATGCTGTCGGAAAATCCGAACATCAGTTTTACCGATGCGGCCTTCGAAGCGGTCTCGGGCCTGACCACCACCGGTTCCACCATACTGGTGGGGCTGGAAGAGCTTCCCAAATCGATTCTTTATTATCGCCAGCAACTGCAATGGTTGGGTGGCATGGGGATCATTGTGCTGGCCATTGCCGTGCTGCCCATGCTGGGCGTGGGCGGCATGCAGCTGTTTAGGGCCGAAATCACCGGTCCCATGAAGGAAACCCGCATTACCCCGCGGATTGCCGAAACGGCCAAGGGACTTTGGTATATCTATCTGGGTCTGACTGCGGCCTGCGCCTTCGCCTACTGGCTGGCGGGGATGACGCCATTCGATGCCATTGGTCATGCCTATTCAACCGTGGGGATCGGCGGCTTCTCCACCTATGACGGCAGCCTGGGGTATTTCGATAATCATGTTATCGAAATGGTGGCCGTGGCTTTCATGTTTATCGCCGGGGTGAACTTTGCTCTGCATTTTTTGGCGGTTCGCCGGCAAATGGTGGGGCATTATTTTCAGGATCCCGAATTCAAGACTTACCTGTTGGTTCAGGTGGTCATCATCGTGGGTGTGGTGAGCTATCTATTGCTGACCCGGGTGTATGAATCGGGTCTGGATGCCCTGGTCAAGGGCGCCTTCCAGGCGGTGTCCATTTCAACCACCACGGGCTTCACTTCGGCGGACTATGCGGGCTGGCCGGGTTTTCTGCCGGTCCTGTTGATCTTTTCCAGCTTCATTGGCGCCTGTGCGGCATCCACCAGTGGTGGCATGAAGGTGATTCGAATGCGTTTGCTGGCCAGCCAGGGGGCTCGGGAAATCAACCGCCTGGTTCATCCCAATGCCGAAATACCGGCCAAGCTGGGTAAGCGTATCGTGCCCCAACGGGTGCTGGATTCCGTCTGGGCCTTTTTCTCGGTGTATGTGGCCTTGTTCGTAGTGATGATGCTGATCCTGATGGCCTCAGGACATGATCAGGTCACAGCCTTCTCGGCCGTAGCCGCCGCCTTGAATAATCTGGGGCCGGGCCTGGGGGAAGTGTCGGCCAACTTCACGGTGCTGGATGATGTATCCAAGTGGGTATTGGTGGCAGCCATGCTGATGGGCCGGCTGGAAATCTTCACTGTACTGGTCTTGCTCACGCCGGCCTTCTGGCGACGTTAGGTTCTTATTGATCCTGATCCCATTGTTCATCTACTTCCGCGGACCAGTCGGTGTCCAGGATCTCCCTGGCCTCCCGCATGCGTTCTTCGGGGACCTTAAGCCGTACGAAATTGCTTCGCGGATTGAAAAAACCCACCAGGGGCCCAAGGCCTACCCCGGCCAGCAGAACCGGGATGCCTTCGGCTTCCAGCCGGGCCTTTGCCACTTCGGCTTCCAGACTGTTCTTGAATTTTTCAACCGTTTGGTAGCTCACGTTTTCACCCTTGTCTCGGCTATTGCCTTTAGAGATCCAGCATCAGATCTGCTTCCGTGTCGGACGGTTCGAATTGGCGGGTGCTGTAATAATCAAAGATGATCTTGACCACATCGTCCGCTTCATCCACCAAGTGAAACAGGGACATGTCTTCCGGTGAGATCATGCCTTTGTCCACCAGCTGTGCCTCCAACCAATCCACCAGACCAGACCAGAATGCCTTGTCCACCAAGACGATGGGGATACGGCGTGTCTTTCCGGTTTGTACCAGGGTCAGAATCTCTGCCAGTTCGTCGAGGGTGCCAAAGCCACCGGGAAGCACCACATAGGCCGAGGCGTATTTCACGAACATCACCTTGCGGGTAAAAAAGTGCCGGAAATGCAGCTCAATGTCCTGGAAGCCGTTGGCGTTTTGCTCCTGGGGTAAATCAATATTGAGACCGATGGAAGGCGCGCGGCCTTTCATGCCGCCTCGGTTGGCGGCCTCCATGATGCCGGGTCCGCCCCCGGTGACTACCGAGAAACCCGAGTCGGACAGTTTATGCGCCACTTCCTCGGCCAGCTTGAAATAGGGATGATCCGGCTTGGTTCGGGCCGAGCCGAAGATGCTCACCGAAGGCCGGATGCGTGACAGCTTTTCAAAGCCCTCCACGAACTCGGCCATGATCTGGAAGATCTTCCAGGACTCCCGGGTCAGGCTGCTGTCATTGCGTTGACGCGCCTTCTGGCGATCGGTGAGTTCCCTGAAATTATCGTCATTCATGCTGTGTCTCTTTTGGTTTGAGGCTGGATCAGAATAACAGTGGTTTGAACTTAATCGCCAGCACTGCGCCGGCGACGGGCGGGTGTGGTGACCAGGATGACGCCGACAATAATGACGAACACCCCAATGAACTGAATTCCCTGCAGGGTCTCATCCAATAGCCACCAACCCAAGACCGTGGCAATGGCAGGGACGATATAGGCAGTGGCTCCCAGGCGGGCCGGCGTGGTTCGATCGATCAGCCAGACATAGAAGGCATAGGCAATGCAGGAGCCGAAAATGGTGAGATAGGCCATGGCGCCAATGCCAGGTGCGGTCCATTGCCATTCGGACAGCTCCCCGGCCGCAAGGCCGATGACCGTCAGAATCAGTCCGCCGGTGAACATCTGCATGGCGGCAAACATCAGCGGCCCGGTTTTTACCTTGATATTGCGTCGATAGGTGGTGCCCAGGGCCCAGCCTACCGAGGAGGCCAGGATCACAATCTGGGCCCAGAGATATTGCAGGTCCAGACCGTTCTGGGGCGCCAGCATCATGGCCGCGCCGGCCAGGCCCACCACCAGGCCGATGCCAATGCGCGGGGTAATCCGGTGGCCGTTTGGGCCCAGGCTGCCAAACAGGGTAATCCACATGGCGCCGGTGGTGATCAGCAGGGCGGCCTGATTGGAGGGCACCCATTGTTCGGCCCAGGTAACCAAGCCATTGCCCGCTGCCACCAGCAACAGACCCATGATCGTGGCCGCCAGCCAATCCGCGCGGCCCCGGGGGCGCTGGCCGAAGGCCAGGGCCACCAGGCCCAGCAGCCCGGCGGCGATCAGAAAACGAAAGCCTGCCATCAGGGCCGGGGGCAGATCCTGCACCCCAATGCGGATGGCCATGAAGGTGGAGCCCCAGATCAGGCAGATCAGGGCAAAGGCAGTGAACAGACCAAGCTTGGCCAGCCAGGGGGGTTGGGACGACATGGGGCTGAATCCTTCGATTCGGTCAGCGTTCGCCGCGTTGGGCTTCCACTTCCTTGATGCCGGGGACCAGGCGGTAGGCCATGATCAGGCCCAGCTCGAACAGGGCGTAGACCGGCACGGCCAGCAATGTCTGGGAGATGATGTCCGGTGGGGTCAATACCATGCCGATGACAAAGGTACCCACCAGCACATAGGGTCGTTTTTTCTTGAGTGCGGCCGGCGTGGTGGCCCCGGCCCGGACCAGCAGCACGGTGGCCACGGGCACCTGAA
Source organism: Natronospira proteinivora (assembly GCF_024170465.1). Lineage (NCBI taxonomy): Bacteria > Pseudomonadati > Pseudomonadota > Gammaproteobacteria > Natronospirales > Natronospiraceae > Natronospira > Natronospira proteinivora. The sequence goes on from NZ_JALJYF010000002.1 coordinate 939,839, forward strand.
AGGCAATGCCGAAGGCCACGAACAGGGCCAGCACGAAATTCAGGTAGTGCCGGATGTCGGTCATCACCGCCACCCCTTCCGGTGCCACGGCAACAAAAAAGCCAAAGATGATGGGCAGTACCACAAACCAGGCGAATGCCGAACCCAGGTAGAAAAGCAGGCTGCTGGAGACCAGCAGCGGAAACACCAAACGTTGTTCCCGTTTGTACAGACCCGGCGCCACGAAGGCCCAAATCTGATACAGGGTGTGGGGAATGCTCAGCATCACTCCGCCCACCAGGGCCAGCTTGAAGGGCGTGAGGAAGGGCGAGGCCACTTCGGTGGCGATCAGCGAACTCTCATCCGGTAAATGACGGGCCAGGGGTTCGGCCATGAGGGTGAACAGTTCCCGCGCGAAGGGCGCCAGGATCAACATCCCCACCAGAATACCCGCCGCGATACGCAACAAGCGACTGCGCAATTCCACCAGGTGGCTGATCAGGGGCGTTTCAGGCGCTGATTCAGTCACGCCCATCCTCATGCTTGTTGGGGGTGGTCTTCTCCGGACCCTCGCTTGGGTCCAGATCGCGGCCCAGGCTGTTGGTTTCGCGTTCCAGTTCGGATTGCAGACCATGGAGTGTGGCCTTGCCCCGGCCCACCCAGTAGCCCAGGGTCCGCATGATGGTGGGCAATCGCTCGGGGCCGGCCACCACCAGGGCAATCAAGGCGATCAGTACGATCTCCCAGACGCCCATTCCTAGCGTTCTTTCCGCTCTTCTTGCTTGTCGAACTCGGCGTCCGCCTTGTCATCCTTCTGACTCAGTTGTTCCGAGGTCTGTTCGTCTTCCTCATCCTGATTTTCCCCGTCTCGAACGGAGGAGCGAAAGCCGCGGATGGCGCTACCCAGGTCCGATCCCAGGCTACGCAGTCGTTTGCTGCCGAACAGCAGCAGGACCAGCGCCAAAACGATCAGGAGTTGAACGATACCGATGTTGCCAAAGCCCATGGTCATACTCCGCAAGATCAAGGTGTGGGACCCGGTCGGTCTTGATGGGCCGATTGTACCTCAATCCGGGCTTGCCTATGCGCTGCCGGGCTCCTGCCGGCGGCGTTTTTCTTCCAGGCCCGAGAGCCCGAAGCGATCGGCCAGCACGGCCAGGACCTGTTCCGAGGACAGGCCCCGGGTGGCCAGCAAGACCAGGGAGTGGAACCAGAGGTCGGCGATCTCCCCGACCAGGGCCTCATCGCTTTCCTGGAGGCCGGCGATCACCGATTCCACGGCTTCCTCGCCCAGCTTGCGGCTGATACGTGCCGGACCGTCCCGGAGCAGGCCGGCCACATAGCTGGCCTCCGGATCGGCCGAACGGCGCTCGGCAATGAGCCGGTCCAGGTCCTGGAGGATGGAGTGGGTGTCAGGATTGGCCATAGATGTCGTCTGGGTCTCTTAGCACCGGATCGGTGCTGACCCACTCCCCTTGCTCGTTGAGTCGTCGAAATAGGCATCGGGCACGGCCCGTGTGGCAGGCAATGCCCCCCAGCTGGCTGACCTGCAGAAGCAGGGTGTCGCCATCGCAATCCAGTCGGATCTCATGGACCCGCTGGACATGGCCGGATGTCTCGCCCTTGTGCCACAGTCGCTGGCGGGAGCGGGAGAAGTACACGGCTTCGCCGCGTAGAACCGTTTCCGCCACCGCTTCCCGGTCCATCCAGGCCATCATCAGAACCTGCCCGCTGTCGGCATCCTGAGCGATGGCGGCCACCAGGCCCTGTTCATTGAAACGGATCTGCTCCAGCCAGGTGCTCTGGCTCATGCCGCCTCCTCCGGTACCGGACGAACCGGCAAACCGGCCGCACGTAAGACGTCCTTGGCCTGCTGGATGCGATATTCGCCAAAGTGGAAGATGCTGGCGGCGAGCACCGCGTCGGCCCCGCCGGCTTGTAGGCCTTCCACCAGATGGTCCAGAGAGCCCACGCCACCGGAGGCGATGACAGGAATGCCCACCGCATCGCTTACCGCACGGGTCAGTTCGAGATCGAAACCGATGCGAGTGCCATCCCGGTCCATGCTGGTGAGCAGCAGCTCGCCCGCGCCTAGGCTGGCCATGCGTTTGGCCCATTCCACCGCGTCCAGGCCCGTGGGTTTGCGCCCACCATGGGTGAAGATTTCCCAGCGAGGCATCTGTCCTTCTGTCGAGACCCGTTTGGCGTCCACCGCCACCACGATGCATTGACTGCCAAAGCGCTCGGCGGCCTGGCGGACCAGCTCGGGGTTGTTCACCGCCGCGGTATTGATGGCCACCTTGTCGGCCCCGGCACGCAGCATGCGGCGTACATCCTCCGGTGTGCGAATGCCGCCGCCCACCGTCAGGGGCATGAAAACCTGCCCGGCCACCTGTTCCACCATTTCCACCATGGTTTCACGGCCTTCATGGCTGGCGGAGATGTCCAGGAAGGTGATCTCGTCCGCGCCTTCGGCGTCATAGCGGCGGGCGATCTCCACCGGGTTACCGGCGTCACGAATGTCTTTGAACTGAACACCCTTGACCACCCGGCCCTTGTCCACATCCAGGCAGGGGATGATGCGGCGGGCCAGCTTGTTGGCACCCTGCCTGCCGCCAAGCGCGCTCATACGATGTCATCGTCCGGTCGGGGATCGCCGTGGAAATGCTTGATGGCCTCGGTCAACTCCAGACCGCCTTCATAAATGGCCCGGCCCACAATGGCGCCCTGGATGCCGTCATCCTGATGCTTGGCCAGGGCCTTGAGATCATCCAGCTTGCTGACCCCGCCGGAGGCAATAACCGGAATGTTGATACTGCGGGCCAGTTCCGCGGTGGAATCCACGGCCGGTCCGCCCATCATTCCGTCCTTGCTGATATCGGTAAAGATGATGGCGCAAACACCATCGCCTTCGTATTTCTGGGCCAAATCCAGCACATCATGTTCGGACAGCTTGGACCAGGCGTCGATGGCCACCTTGCCGTCCCGGGCATCCAGGCCTACGATGATCCGCCCCGGATACTCCACGCACAAGTCTTCCACGAAATGCGGGGTATTGACTGCCCGGGTGCCGATCACCACCCATTCAACCCCAGTGCTCAGATAGGCTTCGGCACTGTCCTCATCCCGGATGCCGCCGCCAACCTGAACGGGGATATCACCGCAGGCCTCGACAATCTCGGCAATCACCCCCTGGTTCACCGGTTTGCCTGCCTTGGCTCCGTCCAGGTCCACCACATGCACCCGTTCCGCGCCGGCATCCACCCAGCGGCGGGCGACCGCCGCCGGGTCGTCCGAGAAGACCGTTGCATCATCCAGCTTGCCTTGCCGGAGCCGCACGCAACGGCCGTCCTGGATATCGATTGCGGGGATTACAAGCATGGTTTCTCCTCCATTCAGGCTGCCGGAGAGTGCTTGGACTCTCCATTCCAGGCCACGAAATTCGCCAGCAGGCGAAGCCCACTGGTTTGACTCTTCTCCGGGTGGAACTGAACCGCCACCAGGTTCTCATGGGCCACAGCGGCACAAAAACGCTGCCCGTAGTCACAGTAGGCGGCACCGTGGGCGGTCTCGTCCGGCTGGCAATAGAAGCTGTGCACGAAATAGAACCAGGGGGTTTGAATGCCGGACCAGAGGGGGTGGGTGCCGCTCGCTTGGATTTCATTCCAGCCCATATGGGGGATCTTGAGCCGCGCCGCCTCGTCAAAGGTAAAGCGGCGGACGCGGCCTGGAATCAAGCCCAGCCCGGCTACACCGCCCCCTTCCTCGCTTTCATCGAACAAGGCCTGCATGCCCAGGCAGACACCCAGCATGGGCTTGTTCCGGGCCGCCTCCTGAATGGCCGGGATCAGATCCCGCTCCTGCAGTGCCTGCATGCAGGCCGCCATGGCACCCACACCCGGGAAGACCACCCGGTCGGCTGCGCGGACGGTCTCGGCCTCGTCGGTAATACGAATGTGACTATTCGGTGCAACCTTCTCCAGGGCCTTGGCCATGGAGTGGAGGTTCCCCATTCCGTAATCAATCAGGGCAATCTGATGCATAGCGCTTAGCCGGCCTCAGAGGCTCCCCTTAGTGGATGGCGTGGCATCCCCAAGGCGGGGGTCATGCTCGACGGCCATGCGCAGGGCACGGCCGAAGGCCTTGAAGATGGTTTCCGCGATATGGTGGGCGTTCCGCCCCTGGAGATTGTCCACATGCAGGGTCATTCGGGCGTGATTGACCACCCCCTGGAAAAACTCCCGGATCAGGTCCACATCGAAATCACCGATACGTGCCCGGGGGTAATCCACCCGGTATTCCAGACCGGGGCGGCCGGAGAGATCGATCACCACCCGGGAAAGGGCTTCGTCCAAGGGCACATAGGCATGCCCATAGCGGACAATGCCACGGCCATCGCCCCAGGCCTGGGCCAGGGCCTGGCCCAGAGTAATACCCACATCCTCTACGGTGTGGTGGGCGTCGATCTCAAGATCACCGTCCGCTTCCACCGTCAGATCCACCATGCCGTGGCGGGCGATCTGATCCAGCATGTGCTCGAGAAAGGGGACGCCGGTCTGGAAATGCCGCTCACCGCTGCCGTCCAGATTCAACTCCACACGGACATCGGTTTCACGGGTCTTGCGATGAATGGTTGCCTTGCGGGCGGTCATGACGTTTCTTCTTGCTGGTGTCTGGAACCGCCAGCATACCCCAAGTCAACCTTCTGTTCAGCCTTTTCAGCGGGCTGATCGGGGCGGGTTTCGTGGTCAGTCGTCCCTGGATGGTCCCCGTGTGGGGGGGCGGGTGCCCCTTGTATGGGGGGGGGAATTCGTACATCGATCTCAATTATCCTGCGCTTTAGGGAACTGAGATATGCCAGGATCCTAAACTGAAACGGGAGAGTAAAGGGATGGTTGAGATTGATTGGAAGAACACGAGTTTGAGCAACGCCTCGAAGGTGAATCGTACAACGGTTGGTAGCGCCGTGCTGCTTGCGACTACCCTGACATTGGTAGGTTGTCTGGCTGACGATATGGATACGGATGAGGGACCGGACTTCGGTGGAAATGGGGGTCCGCCGTCCGCCGACACGTATTCCGTCTCTGGTCAGGCAGTGGGCATCGGTGATACGCCGGTGCAACTGTCCCTGTCAGGCGGTGAGAATCTAACCGTTGATGCCGATGGCGGCTTTGAGTTCCAGACCGAGCTGGAAGACGGTGACAGCTATTCGGTCAGTATTAGTGATGTTCCGGGAGACCGGCAATGTGGTCTGGCCAACAGTGATGGCAGCGTTGATGGCCAGGATGTCGATGATGTGCAATTGGATTGCACTATGATTTCCGCCACCGCGGATATCATGCAGGTCCATTTGGCATGGACAGGGCCATCGACTGTTGACCTGGTCTACTCCACCGACCCCGACTGTGACTGGGGCAACTACGCCAGTTGTGACGATGGGGGCCGAATCAGTGGTGCCTCTGGACATGAATCGACTCTGGTGGCCGTGGAAGAGGGTATGGTGGTTGATGCCCCCCTGTATTTTGTCGTCGAAAGTGAGGCGGTTCGTTCCGAAGTAGCCGGTGCCCGGGCTGCCGCCCCAAGCTTCTGGGGTTTTGGGGGTGCCAGAGAATTTGCCGAAGCCGATGGCCGTCTCTATATGGTAGGTGACATAGTAGGTGTTGGTATGGCAACCCCCGGTGGCCTGACCGTGGACCGGGACACTGCAGCGCCTCGCGGAAGCATGCCCCGCTTTACCGCTGAGGAATTTGGCGCACCGGATCAGGGTGTTGTTGCCACCGCCGAGCCGGATGGGGCCGGTGGTTGGTATCTTGGTGGCCTTTTCAGTGAAGTCGACGGGGTGGAAAGGCCATCCGTGGCCCATGTGAATGCCGACGGTTCACTGAATGAGAGTTTTGATCCCGAAATTTTGGGTGGCGAGATACTGGGTTTGAGTCTTGTAGACGGACGTCTTTATGTGGCTGGTGAGTTTGAGGATCAATCTTCAACGGTCAGAGCGCTTGCCGCGATGGATCCGGAAACAGGTGAGCTGGTAGGTGATTTCTCACCCATGCTTGATGGTGCAGTCCTTGCCATGTTGGAGCATGACGGACATCTCTATATCGGCGGTGAGTTCAACGAAATCGAAGGCATAAGCGGTTTTGGAAACCTTGCTGTCTTCGATCTATCTTCAGACGAGGTGGTGTCGGATTGGCAACCGCAAGCCAGCGATTCGGTGTGGACCTTGGCAGCACAGGGGGATTCCGTCTTTGCTGGTGGCGAATTCGATGAGATCGATGGTCAATCCGTTGGACATGTGGCTGCGATCGATACTGTTAGCGGTAACCTGAATCCGTCTTGGGACGCTGGGCTGGATGGGCCAGTTCTTGCCCTGGAAATTCACGATGACACTCTCTATGTGGGTGGTCAATTTACTGAGACCAGTCAGGCCATTGAGCGGACTAGTCTGGCCGCCTTCGATGTGGCTGACGGAGGCCTTTCTGATTGGGCGCCTGAAGCCCTGGATGATCCGGGAGATCCTGCCCTCATCCGAGGCCTGAGCTATCAAGATGGTCGAATATATGTGGCAGGCAACATGGTGGTCGTTGATGACGATCTCGCCATGCACGCAGCCGCCCTGGACCCGGTGGATGGTTCACCCGATGTTGATTGGCGGCCGTGGCTGACTGAGTACGGCAGCTTTGGCGAGGTGGACCTCTGGGAGATCACACCGGGCCATAATGGTGAAGTGTTCATCGGCGGCCTCGTGGACGGTTATCTGGACGGAAGTGATCATCTCCATGTTGGCGTTGCTGCTTTTGATGCTGAGACGGGTGTTGTTGATCGTGACTGGACAGGCTATGTGTTTCCGGCAGGCGTTGATGCTGTTGAGACTGCCAATAGCCGCCTTTATATCGGCGGTGACTTCGGTGTTGCAGGCAGCGGGCCTTTTGACTTGGCAACCGTGTTGTCAGCTACTCCGCCCGGTGAGCCTCGAGATAACCTAGCTGCCTATGATCTTTCTGATGGAGGCTTGGACGGTTGGGCACCTGATGGTGCAAGTAATGTGAATGCAATAGTTGCAGATGATTCCTATCTTTATGTTGGTATGAATGACTTCTCGGCGGACCACCTGTCAGCCTTTGATCTTGAAACCGGCCAGGAGCATGCCGGCCTGGATGGCGCTGGTTTCAACGGTCAGGTTCGGGATTTGCTATTGCATAATGGCTATCTGTATATCGGTGGAGCCTTTAGCGAAGATGCATCTGGCGAAGATCGCGATCATCTTGCGGCCCTCAATCCATCGACAGGTAACCTCAATAACTGGGACCCCAGTGTGGATTCGCCGGTCAATGTCCTAATTGAGCATAACGGTGATATCTATATTGGTGGTGACTTCACGGAAGCTAATGGAGATGACCGGGATTTCCTGGCAGCGTTCAGCGCGGAGGATACCCCGGATCCAACGTTGCGTAGTTGGGCGCCAAGTGCCAGTGACAGTGTGTACGCCTTGAGTGTGGATGGCGACCGTATTTTTGTCGGTGGTGACTTCACGGAGATCGATGGCAACGAGCAATCAGGTCTCGCAGCCGTAAATGCTTCCAATGGAAACCTGGATTTAGGTTGGCGGCCCACGGTGAACGGCCCTGTTTTCGGCCTTCATGTTGAGGCTGGAGCTGTTCGAGCGGGCGGTGAATTTACTCTGGTCAATGAGCAGTTACGGTCAGGTATTGCTTTGCTGGATGCGATCAGTGGTGACCTTGTGCTTGGCTCAGGCTCGTCATACGAGAGTTATCAGGAGCCTCAGTCCATGAAGCGGGCCTCGCTCTTGTCCTCTGATCGTCGGATTCTTTCATCTCCTCAGGATGAACGGGAGTTGGGCGATGATGTTGACGTTAAGCAAGGATCGCTTCTGGAAAAGCTTATGGGGACTGAACGTAACCATTAAGAGATTCAGGGCTCGCTACTTTCAAGTGGCGGGCCCTGATGATCGAGCACAAAATCATGCAATATCGCAAAGCATTCTTAGGGAGAATGAAATGAAAGCTAAACAGAACCTTCTGGTGGTGACTGCAGTTTCCTTGCTGATGGGGGCCGGCTCCGCCAGCGCAATAGACATGGAAGTCGGAATCCATTTTGCCGACTATGACGACTTTGATTCCGGCTTTGGCGCTCACGGGCAGTTGGATGTGATCGAATCCGTGCGCCTGTCCGGTTCCTACACCGCCGTGGACAATCTGGATGCCCTGGTGGGCCGGGCCGGTTGGGTCCTGGGCATGGAAGAAATGGGCCTGGAGATTGAGCTGGGGGCTGGTTACCAGTTCTGGGATTTTGAAGGCCCGTTCGAAGACGATGTGTACGGCCTTCATGGTATTGCCAGCTATCAGGTCATGGACGAGTTTTCCGTCCAGGGCAAGCTGGAGTTCCTGAGCTTTGACAACATGGATGACGAAACCCTGGTGATCGGGCTGGGGGCGGCTTACGACATCACGCCCGAGATCTCCGTGGGTATGGATGTGGAAATCTACGAAGCCGATTTCCTCGACCAGACCTTCATCCGTCTGGGTGGCAGTTTCCGATTCTGATGAATATTGACGGGCGGGCCCTTGGGTCCGCCCGTTTCCCTCCCTGTGAAAGATTTTTTGCTATTTGATCCCCAAATAATGACTGTGTATATTCCCCCTTCAAGGGGGAATTGGGGATGGGGCACCGCACCACGGCTGGATACCGCCACGCTTTCAACAGCTTGACCTTCCTTCCCCCATTTTCTGTTCCTGCCGGTCACCGCCGGTCTGTCAGGGCGTCTGTGCGCCTGATTTGTCCACCAGGGAGGGGGAAGTACCCATGTTTTCTTCAAATTTCCAAGACTGTGAATCCCGGTTCTCAGTCCTGTCTCGTTGTGTCCGCATGGCGGCTTTTGTCCTGATTCTGCTTTTTACCCTCACCGCCTGCAGTTCCGGCAGCAGTGGTGATAGTGGGGGTGATGATGGGAACGGTGGTTCCGGAGAGGGGCCCGGTGACGGCGACGACGGTGGCGGGGGCGGAAATGGCGGAAATGGTGGAGAGCCCGTCACCTACCCCGTCGGTGGGCAGCTATCCGGCTTCGTGCATGGTCAGCTCACTCTCTCCCTGAATGACAGCAGTGAACTGACACTGACATCCAATGGTGGTTTCCTCTTCCCGGAAGAGCTGGAAGAGGGGGAGGATTATCTGGTCGAACTCATTGATCATTCCATGGGGCAGGCCTGTACGCTCTCCGGTGAGCAAGGGCCAGTGGGCAGCGACGCCGCAACCGCGGTTGCGGTTGATTGTAGTGAATTGGCCTTGGAGGCAGTCAGTGGAGACCGGGCTGTGAGCTTGGCCTGGAGCGTCGATGGCCTGGTGGATATCCTCTACAGCAGTGATCTTGAATGTGACTGGAACAATGTCTCCAGCTGCGAAAACGGGGGGCACATTCCCCAGGTCGAAGACGGGTCTCTCCATCTCTCCGTCCATGAAGATGACTTGCTGGATGACCAGCCTTATACCTTTGTCCTGAGCCAGGGTAATGACCTTTCACGGCCGGCCCATGCCACCCCGATCCGCCATTCCGTGGGCGGAACCATCTATGATGCCGTCATGGGAGGTGAGCAGATTTTTATCGGCGGCAATCTGAGCGCCTACCACAGCCGCGCTCGAGGCGTGGCGACCTACCAGACCGACCACCAACAGGCCCGCCTGGGAGGAGCTGTCCTTAAATTGGAGCCTTTCAGCGCCAAGTTGACGACAATGGTGGAGGATCCCAATGGCGGTTGGTTCGTTGCCGGGAACTGGAGCGAAATTAGTGGCCATTCACAGGCCAACATCGCCCGCCTTCACCCGGACGGGAGTGTGGATACCGAGTGGCAGGCTAATCTGACAGGGTACATTGTTTACGACATGGTCGTGCATCAGGATCGGCTGTATCTCGGTGGCTGGTTTGATTCGGTGGATGATCCGGCTTACCAGCATTTGGTGGCTTTGAATCTCGATGGGAGTTTGGCCGACACATTCCAGCCGGAAGTGCCCAATAGTGAGGTCCATCGCCTGGTGGCAGTGGATGATCAGCTCTTTGTTGCTGGCGACTTCGATGACTATGGTCCGGATGAGCAGTCTGGAGTGGTGGCTTTGGAGGCTGAAACGGGTGCCGCGATTGCCGGCTTCGCCGCCAGTGCCAACGGACCGGTTCGGGATCTTCTGATAGAGGAAGATCGAGTGGTTCTGGCGGGTGGCTTCGACCAGGTCAATGGTGAAGAGCAAGCCTATCTTGCAGCGGTTGATCGAGCGTCAGGCGCTCTGGACGAAGACTTTGCTCCTGAGCTGGATGACGATGTCTGGGCCCTTTACCCGCAGGACGACCAGTTAATCGTCGCCGGGTATTTCAGGGAGGCCATGGGCGTAATCCGCCGTGGCATGGCTCGCCTGGATAGAGACAGCGGGGCGCTGGACGAGAGCTGGGATGTGGGTGGAGACAGACTGGCCCATCATGTGACTTCCGATGGCGAATACCTCTATGTGTCCGCCATCTACCCCTTTGGCTTCCTAGGTCAAAGGCCCGGCTATCGCCGATACGCCATGGCAAGCGGCGAGTGGGATGAGGACTGGCTGCCGGAATTTGACGACATGGGTACGGGGACAGCCGCCTTCCGCAGCTTTGTGCATGGGAATCAGGTCACGCTGGGCGGCCGCTTCTCGGGGCCGGGATCTCCTCTGGACAACTTGGTCGCACTCGACCTGGAAACCGGTCTTCGCGACGAGACTTGGCTGGGACGCACCAGTGACACGGTCCGTTCTCTGCTCATTGACGACGATACCCTCTATGTTGGCGGGGAATTCGTTAATGCTGGCCAAGAGCGTGCCCAGCGACGGAATGGGGCGGCTTTCGACCGGGAAACCGGCGACTTGTTGTCCTGGCGTCCGGAAACAGACAGCCGGATCAATACCATGGCCCTGAGCCCGGATGGCATTTATCTTGGCGGCAACTTTGCCCATCTCAATACCCACGATGACCACTGTCAGCAGAGCCAACTGGCTTTTGTGGATAAGGAAACCGGTCTGTGCATTGAGAGTGGCGGAATTGCCGATGTGGACATGGATGGCCGGGTAGAAGACTTGGCCTGGGTACCTGACTTTGGCGGCGAGCCGGGTCTCATTGTTACCGGCCTGTTCAACGAGATCTATGGCGAGACCGTGCGTGACCATGCAGTAATCAATTCGGACACCCAGGAATTGATGCATGCCTTTGAAACCGAGCGGAACCGCTCTATCCACGCAACGGCCTACTCGGCGGAACACCGTTATCAATTCATCGGGGGGAACTTCGAAGAGGTAGAAGGCCAGGACCATCAGGGTTTCTTCGGCTATTCCGATGACACCGAGCTGGATCTGTCCACCCCCACCCTCGGCTTCACACAGTCGGTGCGGGCATTGCAGTGGAATTCAGATAAAGACCGTTTGCTGCTGGGCGGGCGATTTTCTACTCTGGGAAATGAGAATCGGTCCAATTTTGCGGCGATGACATTCGACGGCAGCGATTTCGTTCACCAGGACAATGGCCCCACTTTCGAGGGTCATCAGGTGAACGGCATAAAACCGGCGGGTGAGTATCTTCTCGTGTTCGGTTCCTTTGATCGGGTCAATGGGGATGATCATCAAAATTTCGTCGTGCTGGATGCCGAAACCCTGGAACCCATTTGAGCGGATTGCTGCGTATCAGGGCGCTGGCAATGCGGGGAGGCCGCCCATCGGTCTCCCCTGCTCGTCATCAGAACTTGGCATTCAGGCGGTGGGGGGTACCGACAACCAGAAGGTGACCGGGCCGGTATTGGTGAGTGAGACCTGCATTTCAGCCCCGAAGCGGCCAGCTTCCACCGGGCCATGATGATTCCGAGCGAATGCCAGGGCGTGTTGGAACAGGCGCTCGCCCTCCTCGGGCGGGGCCGCAGGGGTAAAGCTGGGGCGTGTGCCCTTGTGGGTGTCTGCAGCCAGAGTGAACTGGGGGACCAGCAGGAGGCCGCCGCCGGCGTCCTTGAGACTGCGGTTCATCCGGCCCTGATCGTCGGGAAAGACGCGATAGCCCAGGATCCGCTGCATCAGGCGCTCGGCCCCCTTCTCCCGGTCGCCCTTTTCCACGCCCAGCAAGACCATCAGGCCCTGATCGATGGTAGCTATGGCCTCCTCATCCACCACGACTCGGGATTCACTGACTCTTTGCAATAAGGCAATCACATCACAATCCTTATCCGGGGGTGAGTGTAAAGTCCTTGATTATGGCATTTCCACACACCGTCCGGCCAAGCCCGGCCAGGCCAGTGTAGGGGTTGTCCTACAGGCGAATCAGCCTTGGGAGGACTGTGGACGGACCGGCTACCGCCCATACTGTAAGCGTCCGTTGGCCAGGCAGGAGGCGACAGGAAGTCGCTCAAGGGAGAGATCGCGGGATGGCGGTCAGCCGGCCAAAGCAGGGAGCACACGCCAGGTAAGGTGGCGGGCACGCACTCAATCACCTTTGCGTATCAGGTGAACCCCGGCCAGGAAGGCCGGGGTTTTTTTGTTTGGGGGTCGCTGGCCCGGGGGATCTGCGGTGGCTGGCCGTCGTCAGCGGCCTCTCGCTTGATCTTCACTCGGCACGTAGCGCTGCTACGCACCTCGCTCCAGATCGGCGCGAGAGACCACTGACGCCGACCAGCCACCGCAGATCCCCCGGGTCAGCGACCCTGGAAGCCGTAGGAGCGGATTCATCCGCGACGAAAGCGGCGATTAGCCGCTTTCGATAAGCGCTGCTACGCCTTTCAGTCCAGCCCGGCGCGAGCGCACGCCACAGCCCACCAGCCACTCACAGCTACCCCAGGCCAGCGACCCCATGCCCGAAAAGGAGCTGTGGGAGGGCCATTCCTGGCCCGGCTACCCCTGTCAGACCGGCACCATCTCCGGATACTCCGGCTCCCACATCAAATGATCCACGGCGGCTTCGATGCCGCCCACCGGCTCCTCGGCCAGGCCATCCTCAATGCAGGCCCGGGCCACGGTCAGGGCGATATGGCGGGTGATGTCCCGCAGACCACTCATTTGTGGATAGAGGCGACCTTTATCCAGATCCGCCTGTGAAATGCACTCGGCCAACGATTCCGCCGCCACGGTGAACAGGCGGTCGGAGATGGACCGGGCTTCAACCGCCAGGGCACCCAGGCCCACGCCCGGAAAGATATACACATTATTCCCCTGGGCGATTTCATGGGTCTCACCCTCATACTCCACCGGGTCAAAGGGGCTGCCCGTGGCCACCAGTGCCCGGCCCTTGGTCCAGTGAATCAAGTCTTCCGGACGGGCCTCGGTGTTGGCGGTGGGGTTGGAGATGGGCAGGATGATGGGGCGTTCGGCACCCGCCTGCATGGACTCGATCACCTCCCGGGTGAAAATCCCGGGCTGTCCGGAGGTCCCCAGCAAGACCGTAGGCTTGAGGGCGGCCACCACTGTCTCGAGGCCCTTGTCCCCTTCCGGATCAATGCCGATGGCTTTGGCATCCTCCGGCCGCCAGGCGAAGTCTTTTTTGTGTTCGTCGCTAATCGAGCCATCGTCAATGATCAGGCCCTTGCTATCCAGTACCGCAATGGCCCGGGTCAGGGCTTCGCCCTCCACCCCGTCCCGGCGCAGCCATTCCCGCAGCTGACGGGCAATGCCGATACCCGCGGCACCCCCGCCCAGGATCAACACCCGCTGCTCGGCCGCGCTTTGCCCCAGAATGCGACAGCCGGCCATGACCCCGGCCAGGGTCACGGCCGCGGTGCCCTGGATATCGTCGTTGAAGGAAAGCAGGCGGTCGGCATAGCGATCCAGCAGGCGGAAGGCATTGGCCTTCTTGAAATCCTCCCACTGCAGCAGGGCCTTGGGAAAACGTCGTTTGACCGCCTGGATGAATTCCTCCACCAGCTCATCATAGGCCTCGCCCCGCAGGCGCTTCTCGCGGAAGCCCACATAGAGTTCATCGTTGAGCAGGGCTTCGTTGTCCGTGCCCACGTCCAGGCTGATGGGCAGGCACTGGCTGGGGTGGATGCCGGCGGCCACGGTATAGAGGGCCAGCTTGCCGATGGGAATGCCCATCCCCCCGGCACCCAGGTCCCCCAGGCCGAGAATCCGTTCATTGTCGGTGACCACGATCAAGCGAGCATCATCATAGGGTGCATTACCCAGGATCTCGTCGATCCGACCCTTGTCCCGGGGCGTGATCCACAGCCCCCGGCCCCGACGAAAGATATGGCTGTACTTCTTGCAGGCCTGGCCCACCGTGGGGGTGTAGACAATGGGCAGGAATTCATCCAGGTGTTCTTGCAACAGCTGATAGAAAAGCACCTCATTGCGATCCTGCAGGGCCGCCAGGCCGATGTAGCGTTCAATGGGGTCATCCTTGCGGACAATAGCCTGGTAGGTGCGTTTACGCTGCACCTCCCCGCTGGAGGTCCGTTCCGGCAGCATACCCTCCAGGCCAAAGCCTCGCCGCTCCTCGGCGGTGAACGCCGTGCCCTTGTTGTACATGGGATGGGCCAGCAGGGCGCGCCCTCGCAGGGGAACTTCCAGCCGGTCCGGGCCATCGGGGTTACGCTGCAGTCGGAATGTTTGCATGGACAATGCCTCAATCAGGTTCCAGTGAATAGGTCTCGCTCACCGTTGCCACCCAGCTGTGGCACTATGGGGGACCCCATTCAGGGGGGGTCATTCCAGCGGCGCGCGTCTGCTAAAATACGCAGTGGATCAAAAGGTTCATTCTCACCGCTGAGCGTGGTGGGTGACAAGCATGACCGAGCCCGAAAACCAGCAAGAAATTCTTCGGGCTGATGGCCATATCAGTAAAACCAAGGAGAGTATTCATGATGATGAAGCGTGGTGTTTTGGCAGCTGCTGTTGGGCTGGCTTTGTCCGCCCCCGTCGCCGCGGACGCGATGGAGTTCGACGCCGGCAATATGTACGCCGGTGGCGGTATCAGCAATAACTCCCTGTCCGGCTGGGATGATGCCTTTGGTTTCCAGGTCTTCGGTGGCTACAATTTCGGCGAGATTTTCGGCGTCGACCAGCTGGACCTGCTGGTGGAAGCTGGCTACATGCAAACGGACGACTTCGAGTCCACCACCACCTGGTTTGGCCAGCCGGTTACCAGTGAAATGGACCATTCCGGTATCTGGACCACCGGTGGCGTGCGCTATCGCCTGAACCCGACTTGGTCCTTCTTTGCCCGCGCCGGTCTGGACTTCGGCGATGATGATGGTTTCATGATCGGCGGTGGTGCAGCTTTCCACTTCGGTGACGACTTCGAGCTCCGTGGTGAGTTGGTTGAACGTGACAACATTACCTCTATCCAGGGCAATTTCGTGGTGGGTTTCTAAACCACCCCATTGGCTTTGCTCAGTATCGACCCCCGTCGGGGAAATTCGGCGGGGGTTTTTTGTGTCCCAAAGATCTCTTTTATGGAAAAAACCCGATATACAAAAATGAATATCCAATGGATAATTCCTTGTCTCGACCTGTCTCAGGTCTCACATCCATCGACAAGGAGTGATCAATGAAGCGTCAATATTTTGGATCTGCTTTCGTGCTTGGGGTGTGTCTGGCAGCCAGCAATGCCATGGCCCAGGATCTGGAGAATTTCTACATCGGCGGTGGTCTGTCTCATAACTCTGCCTCCGGCCTGGACGGCGCGTTTGGTGCCCAGGTGCTGGGGGGCTACGATTTCGGGCCGATTCTTGGCGATGCCAGTATCATGGCGGAAGTGGGCTATATGAATACGGGCAATATGGACCGGAGCTGGAGCCCCGGGAGCGTGTCCGCCCGTGGGCTTTGGGCCAACGGGGTGGTGAGCCTGCCCCTGACCGGTCATTGGAGCTTGCTGGGTCGTGCCGGTCTCGATTTCGGTGATGATGACGGCATCATGGTGGGAATTGGTGGCGCTTACCGGATTACCCAGCAGTTGGATCTGAGGGGAGAGCTGGTGACTCGCGATAATATCGATTCCTTCCAATTCAACTTTGCTTACCGTTTCTAGCGCCGCTCCATACCCGCCTTGTTTGCCGCTAAGGCGGGGCGTATGAAAAACGCCAAAGCCATCGCTCAAGTCAGATCGGGATTCGATACTTTCTGATGCGAGTGCGTAGCTGGTCGTATCTCAAGCCCAGAGCGCGGGCCGTTGCTTTCTGATTGAAACGGTTCTGCTCGAGTGCCCCCCGAATCCAATGGGTTTCCAGATTCGTGAGGGCCTGGTCCAGATCGTCGGGAGGTGCGGTGTGACTTAGGGGGGTGGTATTCTTTCCGGCTGCCTCCATGCTGTCTTGCCCAGGCAGATCCGCTTCGCTTTCCGTTGCCCGCCACGGGGAGCCGAAAGGATGCAGGGCGATGGTGCTGATGGGGGCATCGGGTTCTTCTTCCCGGTAGACGGAGCGTTCCACCGCGTTTTTCAGTTCCCGCACATTGCCCGGCCAGGGATGATCCAGCAGCTGCTGGCGGGCCCGTTCATCAAAGCCGGGGAAGTAATCCCTCCCCAGTTCCCGGATGATGCCAATGGCGAAGTGCTCGGCCAGGGGCAGAATATCTTCAGGCCGCTCCCGCAGGGGCGGGACCCGAATCACGTCAAAAGCCAGGCGGTCCAGCAAGTCCGGGCGAAAGGCGCCTTGCCGGGCCATCTTGGGCAGGTCCGCATTGGTGGCCGCCACCACCCGCACATCCGCGCGCAATGTCTCGTTGCCCCCCACCCGTTCGAACTCGCCGTACTCCACCGCCCGTAGCAGCTGTTCCTGCATGCGCTGCGAGATGGTAGCCAATTCATCCAGGAACAGCGTGCCCCCGTCCGCCCGCTCAAAGCGGCCGGGATGCTGGCGGGTCGCGCCGGTGAAGGCCCCCGCTTCGTGGCCGAAGAGCTCGGTTTCCAGCAAGGACTCATTGAGGGTGGCGCAGTTAAGCCGAACCAGCGGCCCATCCCAGCGGGGCGAGAGGTAATGCAGGCGTTCGGCTACCAGCTCCTTGCCGCTGCCCCGCTCACCGATGACCAGTACCGGCTTGCTCAGGGAGGCCGCCTTGGAGGCATGCTCCAGCATTTCCAGAAAGGCGCTGGACTCTCCGATGAGTCCGGAACGATGACGTAGTTGTTGGTCCATTAAACCACCTGCGTCGGTGAAAATAACCAAATAATGACATTCTAGACCATTTTTTAATCGGCGGGAAATTTATTAAGTTCATGAAAAACAATTACTTACGAGGTTGGCACGGTAGCTGCAAAAGAGGCGGTGAGGCACGCCAATGTGCCACCGGAACCCAACGATCAACATGAGGTGAGATACATGGGCATTTTTACCCGCTTTAGCGACATCGTGAATTCCAACCTCCATGCCCTGCTCGACAAGGCCGAGGATCCGGAAAAGATGGTCCGCCTGATCATTCAGGAAATGGAGGAAACCCTGGTGGAAGTTCGCTCCACCGCGGCCCGCACCATTGCCGACCGCAAGACTGTGGGGCGGCGTCGGGCCCAGGTGGAGAGCGAAATCCGGGAATGGGAAGAGAAGGCCGAGCTGGCCATCAGCCGAGAGCGGGATGATCTGGCCCGGGCGGCCTTGCTGGAAAAGAATCAGCTGGCCCAGCAGCTGGAGCGGATCGAGGCCGAGGACAAGACGCTGGCCGACAATCTGGAGCAGCTCAACGAAGACATTGGTCGTCTCCAGGCCAAGCTGGATGACGCCCGCAGCCGCCAGAAGAGCCTGATTCAGCGGCGCAAGGCGGTGGGTAGCCGTCTGGAGGCCCGTCGCCACGTGCATGACCGGCGCCTGGACGATGCCCTGTCCCGCTTCGAGGGCTATGAGCAGCGCCTGGACCGCATGGAAGGCGATGCCGAGGCCATGGACATGGGCCGGGAGCCGGGCCTGCGGGCCGCCTTTGACGAGCTGGAATCGGAGCAGGCGGTGCAGAGCGAACTGGAAGCGCTCAAGGCCCGCGTGCGGGGCGGCGACAAGGGCTGAGCCGGATCAATAAAGGGGATGTTTCGTGGAAGAAGTGAGCTTGCGGTTTATGAGTGAAATGACCTTTGTACTGGCCATCGTCTTCATCACCATCGTGGTGCCCTTGTGGCTCTTGCTGCACTACATCACCCGGTGGCGTCAATCCCGGGGCCTGTCCCGGGAAGACGAGCACATGCTCGAGGAGCTGTGGGAGAGCGCTGGCCGCATGGAAGAGCGTATTGAGACGCTTGAGCGGATTCTGGATGAGCAGAACAGTGAATGGAGGAGGCCGAAATGAAGCCGTATCGCGTGCATGGAGAGCATTCCGGACCCCCTTTTGGTCTCTATCGGGACCCGGAAACCGCGGTGATCTTTGGTATCTGCTCGGGCCTGGCTAATCGCCTGGGCATCAATCCCTGGGGGCTGCGGGTGCTGGCGCTGATCGCTCTGGTATTTTTCACCGCGGCCACGGTGACGGCCTATTTGCTAAGCGCCTTGCTATTGCCCCGCCGCCGGCTGTTGTGGCGCGGGCGTCAATCCGAACGGGATTTCTGGCGGGCGGCGGCCCGTGAAGCAAGCGATTGAGGAAGAAAACGATGACTCGAATCAACAATATCCATGGTGACGGGCCCCAGCGGCTTTATCGGGACCCCTATAACGGCTGGTTGGCCGGGGTCTGTGCCGGCATCGCCGATTACCTGAGCGTGAATCCGGCCGGGATCCGCTTGATCACGGTGGTGCTGGCCCTGTTTTTCATGCCTTTTGTCATCACCGCCTATATCGTGCTGGCCCTGGTGCTGTCCAAGCGCCCGCCCCGGCTGTACCGCGGTGAAGAGGACGAGCGTTTCTGGCGGTCCATGCGCGCCTCGCCGGCCTCCACGTTTGACTCGGTGCGCGGCCGTTTCCGGGACATGGAACGCCGCCTCCAAAAGATGGAGCGCTATGTGACCTCCGGGCGCTACAATCTGGATCGTGAGTTCCGCGATCTGGAGCGCTGATCGCTCTTGGGACGGAGATAGACGATGAATGCTGATGCAAAAGCGGATCGCCACGCTGGGCCCGCCACGGAGCAATCCACGCCGCAGGCGCCGGGATACAGCCCCGAAGAGCTGGAGCACATTGTTCGCCGGGCGGCGGAACTGCAATCCGCCGATGGGGATGGGGCTTTGGGTACCTTCAGCGAGGCCGAAGTGATCCGGATCGCCGAGGACGTGGGTCTGGCGCCGGAGTACGTTCGCCGGGCATTGCGGGAAATGCAGTGCCAAGTACCCGAGGCGGTGATCCCGGACAGCCATCCCCTACTGGATCGCTTGTTGGGTGAGACTGTGGTGAGAGTGGAACGCTCTTTGCCGATGTCGGCGGGCCCTCTACAGGAAAAGCTGGAAGCCCAGCTGAAAGCCGAAGGCCTGCAAGCCATTCGTCAGGGTGGGGGCTTGTCCGTTTGGGAACCCAGCGGGGACCTGGCGGGAATCATCGAGCGCAGCCTGGATTTCAGCGGGCGGCGCTATCGTCTGGCGGGGGCGGAATCCATCTCCCTCAGCGTGATTCCCCTGGAGACCGGCTACAGCCGTGTCACCCTGTTTGCCGATATCTCCAATCAGCGCAAGGATTACCTGGGCGGCTGGGGCGGTGCCCTCTTTGTCCTGTTGTTGATGGCGTGGGGGTTCATCGGTGTTATGGATTGGTCGCTGGGCGGATGGTTGATGGGCTTGACCGGCCTGGCGGGTTTGTTTCTGGCTATTTTTGATACCCGCCGCAGTCTAGTAAAGCATCGCAAGATCTACAGCCTGGTGCTGGAAGGCATTCTGGACCGTGTGCGGCTGTAGCGTGACGCCGGATCATCCAATCCATTCAATTCAATTGATCAGAAAAGCAAAGAGGGAAGGCTATGGGGCCGTTTGAGATGGTAGTGGCGATTGTGGTGGTGGTCACGGTGTGTGGGGTGATCTCCGAGTGGCTCAAGAATCGCCGCAAACAACTGGATGGCGGCGCCAGCCGTCAGGTGCGCGAGGAGCTGGCCGAGCTGAGAGAGCGGGTGGAGGCACTGGAGGCCATCGTGACCGATCGTCGCTCTCGCCTGCGAGACGAATTCGATCGCCTCTGAGTCGGGCTTGTTGCAGGCCAACATGCTGATTGTAATGATGATTATTCAGGCCGGAGAACTTGCAGAAACCACCCGGGTCTAAATCCCTGGGCGGCGAAACTAGCCGGAGACTCTGTCCGCCTGTTAACATATCCGGTCTTTTGCCGCGGGCCCAGTGCCCGCGGTTCTGGTTTTATGCCGAAAAAATCGGCGCGTAACGTTACATGGGGGTGACCATGTCCAAGGTGACCAGAATTGAAGAAGGGCGCATGAATCAAGCGACGGAATCCGATCTGGAGCCGCGCCGCTTCAAGGTCTTTACGGACAAGAATCTGGACAAGATCGAGCATCTGTCCAAGCTCGACGAGCAGACCGTCTTCGAGATGAAGGTGGTGTCCAGTGTGCTGCCCTTCCGGGTCAACGAGTACATGATCAATGACGTGATCGATTGGGAAAAGGTCCCCAACGATCCCCTCTATCAGCTCACCTTCCCCCAGCGGGACATGCTGCCGCCGGAACTCTATGAAGAGATGGCGGAGCTGCATCGCCGGGGTGCCGACAAGAAGGAAATCAAGACCAAGGCCCGTGAGCTGCGCGAGGCGCTCAACCCCCATCCGGCCGGGCAGAAGGAGATGAATCTGCCCAAAGATGATGACGGTGAGGTGATTGACGGACTGCAGCACAAATACAATGAAACCGTGCTGTTCTTCCCTTCCAACGGCCAGACCTGTCACTCCTACTGCACCTTCTGTTTCCGCTGGGCGCAGTTCGTGGGGGATCAGGAATTCAAGATTGCCTCGGATGACGCGGCAAAGATGCAGAGCTATCTGCTGTCCAATAAGCAGATTAGTGACCTGCTGCTCACCGGCGGCGACCCCATGATCATGAAGACCCGCAAGCTGCGGGAGTATCTGGAGCCGCTCACCACCGAGGCCTTTGATCATATCCAGACCATCCGTATCGGCACCAAGGCCCTGTCCTTCTGGCCCTATCGCTTTGTCACCGACAAAGATGCCGATGACGTGCTGGCGCTGTTTCGTGAGCTAGTGGCCTCCGGCAAGCATGTGGCCGTGATGGCCCACTACAATCACTGGCAGGAAATGCAGACCGACATCGCCCACGAGGCCATCCGCCGGGTGCGGGAGACCGGTGCCGAGATCCGTTGTCAGGGCCCCCTGCTCAAGAACATCAACGACGATCCGGAAGTCTGGTCCCGCATGTGGAACGAGCAGGTTCGCCTGGGCATGATCCCCTACTATATGTTTGTGGAGCGGGATACCGGGGCCAAGGCCTACTTCGAAGTGCCACTGGTCCGTGCCTGGGAGATCTATCAGCAGGCCATGCAGAAGGTCTCCGGACTGGGCCGTACCGCCCGGGGCCCGTCCATGAGTGCCGGGCCCGGCAAGGTGGAAATCCAGGGTGTGACCGAAGTGAAGGGCGAGAAGGTGATCGTGCTGCGCTTCATCCAGGGCCGTAACCCGGATTGGGTCAACCGGCCCTTCTTCGCCAAGTACGATCCCGAAGCCACCTGGCTGGATCAGCTGCAGCCGGCCTTCGGCGAGAAGGAGTTTTTCTTCGACGCCGAGTACCGCCAGATGTGCGAAGACGCCCGCACCTTCCTGGAAGGCAAGAAACTGGTCTAATTAAGCCAGTGCTGATCTCGCGACAAGGCCTCGACTGCCCGGATGGTGGTCGGGGCCTTTTTCATTGGATACCACTTACGAGCTGGCCCTGCGATGGTCGTTTGAGTGACTGGCCCACGAGGGCTTAGAAGCTTAGACCGAGGACGAAGCCCCGGGTGCTCAAATTCTGGTCGTGATAACGGCGATAGCGATAGCCCAGGTCCAGCCGCATGCCCTCGTGGACTCGAATCCCCACTTCTACCTGGGAGACCACATCATTACTGGTAAAGATGGCGCCGACGGTATCGTCCCGGTTCGCCATGTTGATGTAAGACAATCCCCCTTGCACATAAAAGCCCACCGATTCCCCGGGATAATTCAACTGTCCCAGGCCGCCGGCCTCCCAGAAACGCTGTTCTCGGCTGCCTCGTTCAAAGCGACCGTAAGCGCCTTCCGCGCCGGGCCGCAGGAACCAGCCGTTGCCCAGCGGTACACCGGGTGAGGCCAGCCAGTGACCCCGCAGGGAGGTGCCGCGAATGGTGCCTGCGGGCGTGCTGGTGGTTTCCTGCTGGGCTCGGAGCTGGAAGCTGGCATCCACCGCTTCGGACCAGAGCAGGCTCGTGGCCAGGCAGCTGAGCAGCAACAGGCTTTGAGGATACTTGGCTAAACGGCTCATTCCTCGTCATCCCAGTCGTCGCCATAATGAAAGGTGATTTCCTCGTCCTTCTTGATGCCCCGCACCGCATACAGTTCAAAACCGTCAAACTCGGCGTTGGGGCGACTGCTGTGATTACAGTAGCGCAGGATGTTCTTGCCATTGCGGCCCACGGGGTTCTGGTCATTTTCGTCATAGACCCAGAGCACGTGCATGCCGTCCTTGCGGGTGCTGGGGCCTTCATAGGTGCCGATGTGACGGCCCTTGCGAATCGCCTTGCGGGCAAAAAGACCGGTGCCGTGAATCTCGGATGGGCCGGCGTAGACCAGCGGATGCTGCTCGGTATCGTACTTGGCCAAAATGCATTCCTCGTTAACTGACAAGATGGAGCAAATTGTGCCACATCTGGTCGGGAAAACGCCCGGGTATCGCGGAAATGGTTCGGCACCGGCCCGGCGAACAGCCCCCTACGAGCTTTGTGGTGCTTTGGCACGCAACTTGCGGTGTCTTCGCCATGTTGTGGCGAAAAATGATCAAAGGATTGCGTAACCGGCCCACCGAAACCATTCTGGCCCTGGTCATCCTGGTGGTATGCGGTGTGGTTGCCTATACCCAATGGCGTGATCCTGGCCCTCCCGCGGGGGCAGAGTATGCCAACGGCCTGTCTGAAATATCCCAGCTTTGTCGGGATATGGTGGTGGTCAGTGGTGGGGTGTCAATCCGTGGTGCCCTCAAGCGCGTCCCTTATTCGGCCGACGAATGACGACGCTGTTGTAGGCGGCCCTGCTCTTAAAGCGGCCATCCCTGGCCAATTGGGGCCAAAATCCGGGTGAATTACCAATAAATGCCAATGTTGATGTTAAAGCGGGTCTCCCAGTCGGCATTGGGATCGCCCTGGGCAAAGGCGGTCACTGGGTCGCTGCCCATGAAGTTATGGTTCTTGCCTCGGATAATGTCCACAAAGGTATAGGTGGGGCCGGCCGTGACCGCGCAACCGGTAGTGTGGAGTTCGGAATCCGCGAAATCCTGGGGCGCCTTGTCCAGCACGCTGTAATTGATATAGCAGGTCAGGTGGCTCACCGGGCCCCAGTCCACGTGGAAATCCCGGGTCAGGTTGGCGATGTAGAGATCGCCCTCTGCGGCAGCGAGGCTGTCGAAGAGGAAGGCCCCGTAGAGCACGGCATCGTCATTGATCCCTTCGGGATTCTCGGGGTTGTACTGGTAGTTGATCCACTCCAGTTCCAGGCCCCAGGCCTCGTCTTCGCCAAAGTTGGTCCGGGAGTGCAGGGCCGTGGCCCAGTGATCACCATGCTCCTCGGTGATCTCGTTGTAGAGCCGGCCATACTGGGTGGACAGGCCGATCTCGGTGGGAAAGTCGCTGTCCTGGAAAAAGGTTCGGGCCAACCGTAGATTGGCCTGGTCATTCTGGCGGTTGGCCTGGGTTTCATAGCCTTCCGGCGCATCCAGGTCCTGGTTGGTCACGACGTTCCAGGCGTAGCGATCATTGGAACTGGGTGTGGCGATGGCCGGATTGGGATAGTAGGCAGCCTGAATGTCCCATTCGCCGGTCTGGTTCACATACTTCACCCCGGCCTGGTAGTCATCCTCGAAGCCCAGGTAATAGGGTACGCCGAACCAGTAGCTGTGAGAGGCATAAGGCTGCAGGCCGAAGGGCACCTGACTGATGCCGGTCTGCAGCTGGGCGCCGCTTTCCAGCTCATAGCCGATCCAGGCATGGTGAATCACATCCATGTACTCATACCAGCGATACTGGGCGCTGATCTCCCAGGGTCCGGAACTGCCCCGGGCCTCGATGCGAATCAGGTCAAAACGGAAATCACCCAGGCGGTCCTGTATCTGGTCGTCGTAGGTGTTGTATTCGTAATTGAGCCAGGCCGCACCACCCAGAGTGAACTCGCCGTGGGTGTCTTCCAGATCCACAAGGCGCTCTTCCAGCCCTTCAATGGCATCCGCATTGGCACGTGGATCGGCCATCGCCGCCGGGGCGGTCAGCAAGCCGGCACAGGCGAGGAGGGTAATGGGCGTGGCTGAGTGCGGGATGAAACGATTCTTGTTGTTCATGATTCTTGACGCTCCTTGAGTCGCGTTCGAATCGAGGGGTTGGCGGGGCGCAAGCCGCCCCGCCGGTGCCTATGTCATTGCACCCAGTTCTTGTACCCCTCTAGAAAGTCCTCAATGATGCCCTCTCGTGTGAACTCGGCGAGTTTGAATGCACGCTTTAAGCCACCGGGCCGCTGGATCTCAGCCCGGGCCACTTCATTGTCCTCTTCGCCGGGCCGAATCACGGGCCAAGCGAAGGACATATGGTGGGAGGCGTCGCCCCGAATAACGTAGGAGAACTCTTCCGCCTCATTCAGATAAACCACCAAGCGGGCCTTGTATTTGCCCGGGGTGACTTCCACCTCCCGCCCGTATTGCTCCAACTCCTGCTTGATGTCATCGAAGGCGGGCAGGACGGTTTCCTGAATGAACTGCATGATCTCCTCGCGCCGAGTATCCACTTTGCGTTGGGCGGCTTCCATATCCGCCTGGGGCTCGGAGGCGCCTTCCACCATGTTTTTCAGTTTTTCTTTCCAGTTACTCATGGTCGTGACTCCTGATTCTGCGTCCGCCCTTAGCGGCTGAGGGATTTGGCTTGTTTGTCGCGGGAAAGCCCTCTGTACAGGCTCCAGCAGATGGCCAGCATGATGATGCAGAAGGGCAGTGCCGTGGTGATGGCGGCTGCCTGTAACGCTTCCAGGCCGGTGGCCGCGTCCACATCCTCCTCTCCGCCATTGGCGACGGCCCTCGCGCCGGCCAATAGCAACACGGCCGCAATGGCCCCTTCCGACAGGGCCCAGAACACCCGCTGCCACTTGGGCGTGTTCAGTTCACCGCCGGAGGTCAGGGTGTCGATCACCAGCGAGCCGGAGTCCGAGGACGTCACGAAATAGGTGGCAATTACAATGACCGCCACTACCGAGGTCAGCGCGGCAAACGGAAACTCCGACAGCAACAGGAACAGAGCCGTATCAGTCACGTTTTCCGCACCGGCCAGATTGGCCAGGTCATTGAGCTCCAAATACAGGGCCGTGTTGCCGAATATCGTCAGCCAGCCGAAGGTCAGCAGGGTCGGCACCAGCAACACCCCGGCCACAAACTCGCGGATGCTCCGTCCCCGGGAGATGCGGGCGATGAACATGCCCACAAAGGGTGACCAGGAAATCCACCAGCCCCAGTAGAACATGGTCCAGGCCGACTGCCATTCCGGCCCCTCATAGGCGTCGGTCTGCAGACTCATGCTCACCAGGTTGGAGAGGTAGGCACCCGTGCCCTGCACATAAGACATGAGCAGGAAGGTGGTGGGCCCGAGCAGGAAGACAAACAGGACCAGGGCCAGCCCCAGCACCAGGTTGATCTCACTCAAGCGCTTAATGCCTTTATCCAGGCCCAAGAACACCGAGATGGTGGCCGCCAGGGTAATGACGGCGATCAGTATGATCTGGTTGGTTATATTGGATTCGAACCAGCCCAGATGGGCCAGGCCGGCGTTAATCTGGGTCACCCCCAGGCCCAGGGAGGTGGCAATGCCGAACAGGGTGCCGAACACGGCAATGATTTCCACCGTGTTCCCAATGCCACCGTGTATGCGGTTACCCAGGATGGGGTATAGCGTGGAACGGATGGTCAACGGTAAATCATGGCGATAGGCGAAATAGGCCAGAGACAGGCCAATGACGATATAGATGGCCCAGGCATGCAGCCCCCAGTGGAAGAAGGTGATGCGCATGGCCTCCCGGGCCGCTTCCACATTGTCCTCGGTCCCGCTGGGGGGCGACGAGTAGTGGAACAGGGGTTCGGCCACGCTGAAGAACAGCAGGCCAATGCCCATACCCGCGCTGAACAGCATGGCGAACCAGGAAAAACGGCTGTATTGCGGTTCATCCCCGGGCTTGCCCAGGGTGATCTCGCCAAAGCGGCTGAACAGCAGGTAAATGACGAAAACCAGGAAGATGGTTACGCTCATCACATAGAACCAGCCCAGGTTCTCCACGATATAGGACTGAACCTGACCGAAGACTTCGCTGGCCTGGACGGTGAAGGTTGCGGTGTAGATCACGAACAACACCGCCAAAATGGCTGATGTGAAGAAAATAACAGGATTCACTTTCATTCGGCTTCTCCTTGAGAACGCCGCGCAAAAGTTGCTACGGGTTGGTGCGCGACTTTGTCTGTCCCGGTATGGTATTGCCAAGTCGGGTTTTTATTTGATGTCGCCAGGGCCGTATGAAGCGGAGGCCCCTTTTGTCGATAGAGGTGTTGCCATTGCGGCAAACCCATCCTCATACCGTAGCAGCCAGATCCGGTCTCTGCCAAAGAAACTGCCTAGCGGGGCATGCTCACCACGATGAGATGGGCCTGGGCAGTCCCTCAGGGGCTGGCGGTCCTTTTGAGTGTGTTGCGAAAGCTGGGCTCCAGGGAGAGGTAGCCATTATGACGTACCATGAGGGCTTCCAGTCCCTCTCCGGTAAGTGGGCGAGCCAGCCAGTAGCCCTGCAGAAAATCACAACCCAGAGTCTGCAAGGTGCGGCATTCGGTCTCGGTCTCCACCCCCTCGGCCACGGTTTTGAGTTTGAAGCGCTTGGCCATGTGGATAATGATCTCCAGCAAATCCCGATTGCCCTGGTCCTCAGGGACGCCACTGACAAAAGCCCTGTCAATCTTGAGGATATCCAGGGGGTATTGCTTGAGATAAGCCAGGCAGGAGTAGCCCGAGCCAAAATCATCCATGGCCAGGGAGTAGCCGATTTGCTGAAGCTCCCGGAGCATTTCGCTGGTGCCCGCCGGGTCATGCATGGCCAGGGATTCCGTCACCTCCAGGCAGACCTTCCGCCTGTCCACGTGGTGGCGCCGGCAGGCGGCTTCCAGGGTGCCAGTCAGGCTGCTGTCCCACAGCTGGCGCCGGGACAGGTTGATACTCATGGACAGGGCAGGATCCGCTACTCGCCTTAGTTGCGCCAGGCTTTGATCAATGACCCAGGCGCCCACGTCCACGATCTGTCCGGATTGTTCCAGTAGGGGGATGAAGCGATTGGGCGGGATTAAACCCATCTCCGGATGCTCCCAGCGGATCAGGGCTTCACAGCCTTCAATCCGGCCATCCAGCGCGTTGACAATGGGTTGATAAAGCAGCTGGAATTGTTTCCGCTTGAGGGCCAGGCCCAGATCCGATTCCAGCTTCAGGCTTTGCTGGCTGGGCCCGCTCTGTAGCTCCGAGGCAAAGCAGACGCTGGGGTTCTCCCGCTTCTTGGCCCGGAACACCGCAGTATGGGCTCGTTGAATCAGAGTCTGGGGATCATCGCCGTCATCCGGAGCCAGGGCAATACCAGCATCCAGTCGCAATCGAATGGCCCGGCCGCCCACCTGCACCGCTTCCCGGGTGACTTGCAGAAGTCGCTCGGCCCAGCTGATTGCCATTTCCGTCTCACAGGGCGGCTGAACGATGGCGACGAATTGCCCAGCGCCCGGCCGGCCCAGGCTGATGTTGGGGCCGGCTTCATGGCGCAGGCGATGGGCCAGCTGCAGCAGGGCCGCATCCCCGGCGGCCACCCCGAAGCTTTCATTGATTCGCCGTAACTGGGCCACATCCAGGATGATGACCGCCAACTGACCGCCTTTGTGCTCCCGATGTGCCAAGCCCTGCTTCAGGATTTCCATGATCTGGACGCGGCTGGCCAGGCCGGTGAGGGGGTCGCGCCGGGACCATTGGTCCATGCGATTGGCCTGGAGCAGGGATTGACCGGTCCAGTAGGTAAACAGAAAGAGCATGGTGGCCGTGGCCACCACAAAGAAAATGCCCTTGAGCGTCTGCAGCTGGCTGACGGTTTCGGGCTCATCCGCCAGTCGGGCCACCCACTGATCCGAGAACCCGATCCAGGTGACCGCCAAGACCAGATAGGTCAATGAGATGCTGAGCGCATAGATGCCCGGCCGTCGCCGGGAGAGGTAATCATTCAGCTCCATGGTTTCTCCAGTCCTTGGTCACCTTGAAGAACTATAGCAGCTGCTGGGGCTGGGGTTATGAAACTGTGAACTGGTTCACATTTTAGGGCTTTAAAGCGGCGTAGACTGAAAACCAATTGGCGAGGGGAAGAAAAAAGGACGGGGGGTCCGGATAAAGAAGCGAGAATGATTAGCCCGGCTTTGCCGGGCTTTTTTTTGCTTCGATTTTCCGGAGGCGTGATGGGGAGCCGGATCCGCAGGCCGCCCCGAACGAGTCAGTTAGTGGGGTACCAGCGTATTGGGCCGTTAGCGCTTGGCGTGCTGGCGCATCTCCGGGAAACGCCCCCGCAGACCCGAGTTGCTGAGATAGCCGGGTACCACCGCGTCCATGCTGGTGGGATCAATGCCCAGTGTCTCAAGGTCATTGTCGCTGGCCACATTATCCACCTGCAGGGAGTTGTAGTTGTCCCGGGAGAAGGGTTTGCCCGGCACGAACTCCATGACATTGGCCTGCAGCCGCGCCAGCACATCCGGCAGGCCGATAATCAGGCGCCGCTTGCCCATGGCCTTGGCAATGTAGCTCACGATTTCCTTCAGGGTCATGATATCCGGCCCGGCCAGCTGGTAGCGCCGACCATGGCTGGATCGGTCATCCAGACAGCGCAGGAAAGCTTCCACCACATCCCCCACATAGATCGGCTGCATGCGGCTATTGGGGCAGGCCAGTGGGAAGACCGGCAGCAGTTTGAGCAGACCGGCGAAGCGGTTCACGAAGCTGTCATTGGGCCCGAAAATGGTGGATGGCTGGAAGATGGTGGACTTGAGGCGTTTGTTGCTGTGCACGTGGATCAGCCCTTCGGCTTCGCCCTTGCTGCGCAGATAGTGACTGGGCCCGCTGGCATCCGCCCCCAAGGCGCTCATGTGCAGCAGGCGGTTGACCCCCGCTGTTTCGCAAGCATCCAGCACCTTGCGGGTCAGTTCCACATGGGCATGGCGAAAGCCCTCGCCCTTGCGGCCTTTCTCGTTGAGGATGCCCACCAGATTGATCACCGCATCCATGCCGCGGAACTCCCGCTCCAGCACCGCCGGATCGTGGCAATTGGCTTCCACCAGTTCCACAGTGGGCAAGACCTTTAGACGCTTGTTGCCATGGGCATAGCGAGTGAGGATCTTGACGTAGACCCCTTCCTGGGCCAAGCGTGCGGCCAGGTGTTCGCCCACAAAGCCGGTGCCGCCCAGAAGGCAGATGCTGCGATAGTTCATGGAAATCTCCCGCTCAACAAGAGCGCCATTCTAACAGCTCAAGGTGATCTCTTCGTCCAGTTCCGGGGTTGTCGCCAGTAGGCAGGATTCCGGGTCTGTTTCACCCACCGGCGCCATGCGCATCGCCAAGCGGTCTCCGTTGCCGGCCACCGCATCCAGCTGGCGGTCAAAGCCCAGGCTATGGGTCATCACCCGGCGGATATAGCGGCGGGTTTCCCGGAAGGGAACGATCTCGGCCCAGACATCACCGTCCAGGGTGCCTTCTTCGGGCAGCCAGGCCTGAGCGCGATGGGGGCCGGCATTGTAAGCCGCGGTGGCTACCAGGGGATGGCCATCGAAACGGTCCAGCATCTGGCGCAGATAGCCGGTGCCCAGCTGGATGTTATGGGCGGGGTCAATGATGTCACGACTGCCGTTCAGCTCCAGTTCCAGGTCCCTGGCCACCTCCCGGGCGGTGCCCGGCATCAGTTGCATCAGGCCCAGGGCCCCCACATGGGATTCGGCCCCGATGGCAAACAGGGATTCGGCCCGCATGATGCTCCAGGCCCAACTGGCATCCAGCTCCAAACGCGCCACCGAGGGTTTCATGTAATCGGCAAAGGCCAGGGGGTAGTCCAGGCGGGGGTCGCCCCGGCAGCCGGAGCGGGCCGCCATACGCACTGCTTCGCCGGACCAGCCCCATTCATGGGCCAGCAACGCTGACTGGCAGCGGGTGTGGCGGGGGCTCTCATTGAGGACTTGCCGCCATTCCGTCCGGGCGGCGGTTTCCCAGCCTACATCCAGCAGAGCCCGGGCCAGCTGCAGGTCCTCGTCGCTTCGCAATTGTGCCAGTACCGTGGCATCCGCTTCGATGATCCGTGGCTCGGTTTCAATCGCCCGGCCCAGGCGCCGATTGGCGAGAATGCCGTAATAAGCATTGTCTGAAGCGAGCTGCGTGTAAAGCCGGCGGGCTTCATCCTCGCGGCCCAGTTGCTCCAGGGCCCGGGCCCGCCAGTACTGCCATTGCCGGCTGTTGTCATGGGGGTGGCTGTCGATGGCCTCCAGGGCTGCGGTCCAATCCCCAAGTCGCAAGGCATTGCGAATTCGCCAGGCGCGAATGAACTGATCATTGGCCGGTGTCTGTTCCAGCCAGGCCTCTGCCTGGGGCAGATGATCCCGGGCCGCTTCCAGGGCCAGGCGGCGCTGGACCAAGAAGCGTTGCTGGTCGGTGGTCTCAAGGTCTTCTGCCAGGGCCGCTTCAAAGCGCTCATGGGCCGCAACCGGGTCCTGCCGAGCCAGGCGCTTGGTGGCTGCCACGAAATCCGCTATTGCCGCTTCCCCGGCTCGGGCCGGGTCGATGTTGTCCAGTACGCTGCGCGGGTTCTGCCGAATGGCCCGCAGCCGGTCTACCTGGGCCACCGCGGCCTCGCCTACCTGGGGCGCAAGCTCGGTGGCCAGTGCCAGATTGTCCCGGTTCAAAGCCAGACGAAACCGTTCGGCCACCATGTAGTCGCTGATTTCACCGGCCTCGCGGGCGGCGGCGAAGAGCGGCTCACAATCCCGGGGCAGGGTTCGGCCCGTTAGCCACAGGCCGGCGGCGGCGCGCAGGGCCCCTTCGTCATCGCGCACCAGGCGCGATTGCAGATGCAGGCATTGCAGGGTCTGGTCCCGCTCGCCGCGATAATATCGGTCAAAATCCCGCCAGCGTTCCGCCTGCCCCAGGGCCACCAGCCAGTCCCGCCGGAATTCGGCGGCAAAGGGCCGATGCCGGTGCCGGGATATAAAGCGGATCACTTCCTCGGCATCCAGTTCACCCAGTCGCGGGCGCATCCACTGCATCTTCAGCCAGGGCATGGCCGGGTGATCATCCAGCACCAGGGGCGGATAGGGGAGGGGTTCACCGGCCAGCAGGGCCTGGGTAAAGTCACGGACCGGATCATCGCTGCCATGGTTGGCCATAACCGTGGCAGGAAGAAAAGCGAGCAGGGTCAGGGCCAGCAGCGCCTTGAACGGGAAAGGGCGAGGTGCGGTGCAGAACCGTTTTCCCTCATCAGGCCGATACCACATGCTAACGCTTCCCTGTCAAAACCCCGAAACTGCCGTTATTGTAGCGGAATCGAGCAATGGCAAACATAATCGAGCCAAAGGGGGTGGCATGACGATTCAAAGTATCAGCCCGGTGACCGGCCAGGTCATGGAGAGCGTGGAAACCATGAGTCATGCCCAAGCCGATGTGGCATTGGCGCGGGCCGATGAGATCGGCCCTGCATGGGCCAAGAAAACCATTGACCAGCGTACTGCCCTGTTGGCTCGCCTGGGCGACGGCTTACGGGCCGGCAAGGAAACCTTTGCCGCGCTTATTACCCGCGAGATGGGTAAATGCATTGGCGAGGCCCGGGCCGAGATCGAAAAATGCGCCTGGCTGTGTGACTACTATGCTGATACCGCCGCCGGTTTCCTGGCCGACGAAACCATCCCCACCGGGGCCCAGCGCAGTTACATTCATTATCAGCCCCTGGGCTGTGTGCTGGGGATCATGCCCTGGAACTTTCCCTTCTGGCAGGTCATCCGCTTTGCCAGCCCGGCGGTCACCGCAGGTAACACGGCCTTGCTCAAGCATGCCCCCAATGTCCCCAACTGTGCCCGGGCCCTGGAAAAGCTCTTCCTGGATGCCGGCTACCCCGTCGGGGTGTTCCAGAACCTGCCGGTGGATGTGGATGCGGTAAGCAAGTTGATCGAGGACGATCGGGTCCATGCGGTCACCCTCACTGGCAGCGAGCGGGCAGGGTCCGCCGTGGCCCGCCAGGCCGGGGCCGCGCTCAAGAAAACCGTCTTGGAACTGGGCGGATCGGATCCCTTCATCGTGCTGGACGATGCGGATCTGGATGCTGCGGTGAAAGCGGCGGTGAATGCCCGCTTCCAGGCCAATGGCCAGAGCTGTATTGCCGGAAAACGCTTTATTCTGGACCAAAGAGTTGCGGAACGTTTCACAGAGCGTTTCAAAGCCGCCGTGGAATCGCTGGAACTTGGCGATCCCATGGACCCGGCGACACGGCTGGGCCCCATGGCCCGCAAGGACCTGAGAGACGAGCTTCACGCCCAGGTTGAAGATGCCCTGGACAAGGGCGCCCGAAAGGTGACCGGCTGTGAACCCGTGGACGGGCCCGGCTGGTTCTATCGGCCCTCCATTCTGGCCGATATCCGCCCCGGCATGCGGGCCTGGGAAGAAGAGCTGTTCGGGCCGGTGGCCAGCCTGATCACCGTGGCCAATGATGACGAGGCTCTGGAAGTGGCCAATGCCAGCCCCTATGGTCTGGGCGGCAGTCTCTGGACACGGGACCTTCAACGGGGTGAGCGCCTGGCGCGCCAGCTGGAAAGTGGTGGGGCCTACATCAACACCATCACCAAGAGCGATCCCCGCACGCCCTTCGGTGGCATCAAGCGCTCCGGCTATGGCCGCGAACTCAGCTATCTGGGCCTGCGGGAATTCGTGAACATCAAAACCATCTGGCTTGCCTGAGTTTCACGGGTGTCGAGAACAGAAAAGCCACCGCCGGGCTCCGGCGGCGGCTTCTTGTTCCGCTGAGGGTTGAATTTATTCCGGTGCGTACTCGAAAGACCAGCTGCCCATTTCATCTCCGTCCTCGTCCAGCACCGACACGGTCCATTCGCCCGCCAAATCCGGCGTCAGGGTCTTGCTGGACCAGGTCCGCCAGCGAGGTGAGCCGATCTCCAGTTCCACATCGCTGACCAATTCGCCATCATGGCTCCAGCGGTGGGTGAGGGTGGTCTCGGCCATGTCCCGAATCTCGGTGAAAAAGATCACCCGTTCCACATCCTGTTCCAGAACATCCAGATCATCCATGGGCTCACGGTCTTCCAGGGCCGTGGTGAACTGGGCCCGGTGGACGCTGCCTTCCACCGTGTCATCGTTCTGTTCATTGGTCATCTCGTTCGGGGCCATCTCGCCCATGGCCATTCCCCCCATGGCCATGGGGGCCCAGAGAAAAGCGGCCAGTGTGAGTGTAATCAAACAATGCTTCATGATTTCCCCCTTCGCATTAAATGGTTCAACAGGCGCCTTTATTTTAGACCAAGTGATGAGAAATGCCCCTGCCACGGGTAGCATACGCGCATGACTGATTGGATGATGATGCTTCCCTTGCTGCTGTTGACCGGGGCGGTGGCCGGCCTGTTGGCCGGCATGCTCGGCCTGGGCGGCGGCCTGGCGGTGGTGCCCTCCCTGTTCTGGCTGCTGCGCTGGCAGGGCGTGGCTCCGGAGCTGGCCATGCAGGTGGCGGTGGCCACATCGCTTGCCACCATGGTGCTCACCTCGGCCACTGCGGCCCGGGCTCACTGGTTGCTGGGCACCACCCGGCGGGATCTGCTGCCCTGGTTGCTGCCCGGCGTGGCCGTGGGCTCGGTGCTCGCACCCTTCCTGGTGACCCGGATTCCGGTGTCATTCCTCACCGCCTTGTTTGCCGGTTTCATGTTTGCCGTGGCTGCGCGCATGGCGATGCCCCAGCGTTCACCCCAACAGGCGGGCCGGGCCCGGCCGCTGGAGTTGGGTTTTGGTGGTGTGGGCGTTGCCCTGCTCTCGGCCATGCTGGGCGTGGGAGGCGGTATTCTCACGGTGCCCTGGCTGCAGTGGCGGGGTCTGGCCATGGCCCAGGCCGTGGCGGTGTCGGTGACCGCTGTCATGGTGGTGGGCGTGATTGCCACCGCGGTCTATTTGCTCAAGGGGGCTGCCAGTGACCTGCCCGGCACCATTGGCCTGGTCCACTGGCCCTCGGTGATAGCCATTGCCGCAGTCAGCATGGTGGTCTCCCCGCTGGGCGGGCGCCTGGCCCGTCGCCTGCCCGACCAGCGTCTGCGGCGCATCTTCGCCCTGGTTTTGCTGGTGGTGGGGCTAACCATGTTGCTTTAGACTCAAGCGCAACCACCCACGCTTTCCACAGGGGGCAATTCATGGGCAAAACAGCCATTGGGCCACTTGCCCTGCTCACGCTGCTATTGGCTGCGCCGCTGCAGGCGGAGGATGATCGCCGAGACTTTTGGTCCATCCATGGTGGCTTTGCCTACGTTTGGGATGATCACGCCTTCAATGATTTTGACGCCAGCAATGTGGCCAGCTACCTGGGCGGTACCTGGGGCTTCGCGCCGGAGCCGTTTGCCGACTGGCTGGGTGTGGAAGCCGAGTTTGGTCTGACCCCCACCGACGGTAGCTGGCAGGGCCGAGATTGGTCTGCTGCCTCTGCTTCGACCTATTTCAGCGCTTACTGGGGCCGTGAAAGGCTCTATCTCAAGTTCCGGGGCGGGCTGGCAGCGAATTACGTGGATGTGGAAGGCGTCACCGACAGCGATGTCGGCATCGCCGCGGGCGTCGGTCTGGGCTTCAAGCTCTTCGACCAACCCCTGGAGCTGCATGTCACCTCCATCGACAGCAACATCAATACCGTCACCCTGCATTGGCGCTTCTAGTTACGGCCACGGTAGTTTGAAGGAGACAAGATCAAAAAAAGCCCCGCCCAAATGGACGGGGCTTTTTCATGCCAGAGGCATGATGG
Source organism: Natronospira proteinivora (assembly GCF_024170465.1). NCBI lineage: Bacteria > Pseudomonadati > Pseudomonadota > Gammaproteobacteria > Natronospirales > Natronospiraceae > Natronospira > Natronospira proteinivora. Next base: position 974,959 of record NZ_JALJYF010000002.1, read on the forward strand.
GTGAGTTCAGCGAATCAGCACGAACAGCGCGCCTTCACCCCGGCGAACATTGAGGACCAGGGTGTCGGCATCTTCCACCGCTTCCTGGAACTCGGCCAGATTGCGTACCGCCTGGCGGTTCACCGAGGTAATCACATCCCCTTCCCGCAGGTGTCGGGAAGCAGGACTGCGGCCGGAGACATCCTCTACCAGTACGCCTTCCACCCGGCCAAACAGCGGCGAGCGCTCATCCAGCTCGGTGAAGCTGGCGCCTTCCAGCTTGGGATGCAGATCCTCGGCGCTCACCGTGGTTTCTTCCGGGTCACCGATCACCGCTTCCACGGTCAGGGTTTCGCCTTCCCGCAAGAGCTCGATGGACACCGACTCGCCCACCCGCAGCAGGCCGATTCGGGTCACCAGTTCGCGAATGCTGGTGATGGGCCGGTCATTGACCCGGGTGATCACATCGCCTTCCTCAATGCCGGCTTCCTCGGCCGCGGAATTGGGCGCCACCTGGGTCACCAGGGCCCCATCGCGGCGATCAATATCCATGGCATCGGCGAATTCCGGGGTCAGGTTCTGCACCGAGACCCCCAGCCGACCCCGGCGGACCTGCCCGTCGTCCATGATCTGATCCATGATCCCCCGGGCCAGATTGGTGGGGATGGCAAAGCCGATGCCGATGTTGCCGCTGCGCCCGAGAATGGCGGTGTTGATGCCCACCAGGCGGCCATCCAGGGTCACCAGGGCGCCGCCGGAGTTACCCGGGTTGATGGCGGCATCGGTCTGGATGAAATCCTCAATACGCTGGCCGCTGCCCTGCAGGGCCCGGCCCAGGCCGGAGACGATGCCGGAGGTGACGGTGTGGTCCAGGCCGAAGGGGTTGCCGATGGCCACCACGAAATCCCCCACCCGAATCTCGTCGGAATCGGCCAGGGTGATTTGTTTGAGGTTCTCGGCATCAATACGGATCACCGCCACATCGGTTTGCTCATCCGAGCCCACCACTTCGGCTTCATAGCGACGGTTGTCCTGAAGCTGGACGCTGATCTCGTCGGCGTTCTTGATCACATGATGGTTGGTCAGAATGATGCCGTTTTCGGCATCCACGATCACCCCGGAGCCGAGACTCTGGGTCTCGCGCTGCTGGGGTTGATCCGGCATGTCGAAAAAGCGCCGGAAGAAGGGGTCGTTGGCGAAGGGGTGCTGGCGGACTTCCGCCGTGCCTCGGGTGGAGATGTTCACCACCGCCGGGCCCACTTCCTCGATCATGGGGGCCAGTGATGGTAGCTCGCGGCCTTCACCATCGCTCTGGGGCAAACTGGCTGCTGCCGGCTGTGCAATCAGCCCGCAGGACGCGACAAACAACACGGTGGCTGCAAGACGCAGGACGCTTCCGCTCATGGGCAAGCTCTCCCTCTCAATGTTTCAACATTGCAATGGTTATGGAAAATGGCCTCTTGGCCCGCGCGGCTCCGTGGTCGGACGCCTTCCGGGCACCATTCACTAGACCACCACCGACTGCCTGTGTTCCCCCGCAGCCGGTGAAGGGGCCGATTCTCGCTGCTTTTGCGTCTGGATTCCAGCTTTGCTTTGGCCCCGGGTTTTTTCCGGTCGCCGGGCACAAAAAAGCCCGGGCCGGAGCCCGGGCCTTGTCGGCGGAGAAGGGGGTCAGCTTTTCACCTGAATCCGGCGCGGCTGCACCTTCTCCTGTTTGGGGATTACCACTTCCAGCACCCCGTTGTTGCTCTTGGCCGAGATGGACTCGGCATCGGCGCTGTCCGGCAGCACAAAGCGCCGGAAGAATTGCCCGGAGACCCGCTCCACGCGGCGGAAGCCATTGCGCTCCTCGGTGTTCTCCGAGCGGCGCTGACCGCGAATGGTCAGGGTGCCGTTCTCCATGGTGATTTCGATGTCCTTGGGATCCACGCCGGGCACATCCGCGGTGAGGATGAAGCGATCCGTCTCCTCGCGGATATCCACCGCCGGCATCCAGTCGGACACCTCACCGGTTTCACCTTCGTAGGCGGGTACGCCATCGAAGATGGTGTTGAGTTCGTTCTGGAGCTGATTCATCAGCCCCCAGGGACGACGACGATAGGGCGTAATGTTCATGGCCATGACAATCACCTCCTCGTGGTGTTAATGGCATGTTGGGTCCGGTACTCACCGTTTCCAGTAGCAGAAATAGGGCCGCCCGTAGCCCTTTTCAAGATGCAGGGGATGGAATTTTGACGCCCCTGGTCATTCGACGCCTTTTTGACGAATCTGGCTGTCCACCGGGCACAAGATATAGGGGATGTGTTAGAATGGGCCCAAGTGAGGCAGGGATCGCCAAGTGGCTGATTGCTCCGGGTTTTCTTCAAGTGGCTTTTAGCGTTATTTTTGTAAGTCATTGTATTTAAAGTTTAAATGTCAGCCTCTCGCGATTTTGAAATTCCCCGGAATATTCCTTGACAGTCGCTCCACCCCTGCCTACGCTTGGTGAAGTTCACCACAACATGTTGTGGTTAGTCGTCCCCAGCTTATCCACAGGGTTATCCACTGATCCTCGGGGTTAAGCGTTCATTGCAGGGGGCGAGTGGCTTCCAGCGCTTCTCACCGGGGCCCTGGGAGTGGGTCAGGGAGGGGGCCCGGCCCGGTGCCATCGCTGCGGCGGTGATGCGGTCATCAAACACCGCCACCAGGGCCACCGTCAGGGTCGAACAACAGGGGCGTAAGAACAGTCTTATCCAATAGAAACCAATGAAGGTCCGGGCCGGGTGGCCAGGCGCGCGTCGCCGTTTCCCCATCCCGGCCAATGGCGCTTAAATTAAGAACCGAATACTCAAGGAGGTAGCATGAGCACCGCGCTTAAAGTCGACAAGGCCGCCGTCAAGGCGATCCCGGTCCAGGACGCGTCCGTGGATATCTGGGACAAGAAGTACCGTTTGAAGACCAAGGATGGCACCGTCCTGGACGAGACCGTCGACGATACCTACAAGCGCGTCGCCAAGGCCTTGGCGGAAGTGGAAGCACCCAAGGATCGCGAGCACTGGTATGAGCGTTTCCTCTGGGCCCTGCGCCAGGGGGCGATCCCGGCCGGGCGGATTATCTCCAACGCCGGGGCCCAGGCCCACAAGCCGGCTACCTCCACCATCAACTGCACGGTCTCCGGCACCATCCGGGATTCCATGAACGACATCCTGGGTAAGGTCCATGAGGCCGGGCTGACGCTCAAGGCCGGCTGCGGCATCGGCTATGACTTCTCCACCCTGCGGCCCAAGGGCGCCTACGTCTCCGGCGCCGGTGCCTACACCTCCGGTCCCCTGTCCTTCATGGATATCTACGACCGCATGTGTTTCACCGTCTCCTCCGCCGGTGGCCGCCGGGGCGCCCAGATGGGCACCTTCGATATCGGCCATCCGGACGTGATGGATTTCATCCGCGCCAAGCGCGAAGACGGTCGTCTGCGACAGTTCAACCTCTCGCTGTTGATCACCGAAGAATTCATGGAAGCGGTGAAAAACGACAGCGAATGGAAGCTGGCCTTCCCGGTCACCGAGAAGGAAGTGGAGCTGGACGAGATCGATGTCAACGACCCCGAGCAGGTGGTCTGGCGCGACTGGCCCCAGCGGGATGGCTATGTCCGCAATGAAGCCAATCTCGTCGCCTGCAAGATCTACAAGACCCTGCCGGCACGCCGCCTGTGGGACATGATCATGAACTCCACCTACGACTATGCCGAGCCGGGCTTTATCCTCATCGACAAGGTCAACGAGCAGAACAACAACTGGTTCGACGAAGAGATCCGCGCCACCAATCCTTGTGGCGAGCAGCCCCTGCCGCCCTATGGTTCCTGCCTGCTGGGCTCGGTGAACCTGACCAAGTTCGTGCTCGACCCCTTCACTGAAAAGGCCCGCTTCGACTGGGACAACTACAAGGAAGTGGTCAAGGTCTTCACCCGCATGCTGGACAATGTGGTGGAGATCAACGGCCTGCCCCTGGACAAGCAGGAAGCCGAAATCCGCCGCAAGCGTCGTCACGGCATGGGTTTTCTGGGCCTGGGCTCCACCGCCACCATGCTGCGCATGAAGTACGGCAGCAAGGATTCCGTCGCCTTCACCGACAAGGTGGCCAAGGAACTGGCCCTGGCCGGCTGGGAAGCGGCCCTGGACCTGTCCGAGGAAAAGGGCCCGGCGCCCATCATGGTGGAGGAATTCAGCGTCACCGAGGAAATGCTGCGCAAGCGTCCGGAAATGAAGCGCGACGGCTGGAAAGTTGGCCAGAAGATCCCCGGCCGCCTGCTGCACGCCAAGTACAGCCGCTACATGCAAAAGATCGCCGAGGAAAATCCGGAGCTGGTTGAGAAGCTGGCCGAGAAGGGCGCCCGCTTCAGTCACCACAGCTCCATCGCGCCCACCGGCACCATTTCCCTGTCCCTGGCCAACAATGCCTCCAACGGCATTGAGCCCAGCTTCGCCCATCACTACTTCCGCAATGTGATCCGCGAAGGGCGCAAGTCCAAGGAAAAGGTGGATGTGTTCAGTTTTGAGCTGCTGGCCTATCGCGAGCTGATCAATGCCAAGGCCATGCCCACCACCGAGAAAGACGACGAGCGGTTGCCGGAATACTTCATCACCGCCGAGGAAATCACCCCGGTGCAGCACGTGGACATGCAGGCCGCGGCCCAGAAGTGGGTGGACAGCTCCATCTCCAAGACCGCCAACGTGCCCACGGAATACGACTACGAAGACTTCAAGAACATCTATCTCTATGCCTATGAGAATGGTCTGAAGGGCTGCACCACCTTCCGCTTCAACCCGGAAGCCTTCCAGGGCGTGCTGGTGCGTGAGGACGATCTGAAAAACACCACCTACACCTTCACCCTGGAAGACGGCACCACCGTCGAAGCCGCCGGCGACGAAGAGATCGAATACGACGGTGAAATGCACACCGCCGCCAACCTCTACGACGCCATAAAAGAAGGCTACTACGGCCGCTTCTAAAGCGGCCCCACACAAAGATGCCCCCGTAGGAGCGGATTCATCCGCGACCCCGGGGAAAGGCCCACCCCCCACCGCAGGCGCGGATTTATTCGCGACCCAGGGGGAGAGCAAAGACCAAACAACCAGAATCAATCGAGGAAAGACCCATGGCCATCAAAATCGAAAAACCCATCGTCTCCTACGGCATCAAAAAGCCCGAAGACGAAGAAACCAAAGAACAACGCGAACAAGCCAAGAGCGACAAAGCGGAACTCACCGAATTCCGCCGCGAAGGCAACGTCGTCCACATGACCGAAACCCTCGAGCGCCCGGAAGAACTCATCGGCTCCACCTACAAGGTCAAGCCCCCGGTCGCCGACCACGCCATGTACATCACCATCAACGACATCATGCTCAACGAAGGCACGGACCAGGAAATCCGCCGCCCCTTCGAAATCTTCATCAACTCCAAAAACCTGGACCACTACCAGTGGATCGTGGCCCTGACCCGGGTCATCTCCGCGGTCTTCCGTAAAGGCGGCGACGTCACCTTCCTGGTAGAAGAGCTCCAGGCAGTCTTCGACCCCAGAGGCGGCTACTGGAAGCCCGGCGGCAAATTCATGCCCTCCCTCATCGCCGAAATCGGCGAGGTCATCGAAAAGCATCTGACCAAAATCGGGATGATCCAGTCCCCCGAACTGGACGAACACCAGAAAAAGCTCGTGGAACAAAAACGCGCCGAATACGAAGCCGCCCAAAAACAAAAAGACGCCTTCGCCAAAGACAAAGACGAAGACAACAACTCAGACAACGGCGGCTTCCCCGCCGGCGCCCAACTCTGCACCAAGTGCAATACCGCGGCGGTGGTGATGATGGATGGGTGTCTTACGTGTCTTTCCTGTGGCGACTCTAAGTGCGGCTAGCGCTTCGCCAGAACCACTATAACGGCGTTAAAAGGCCCATCGCGAATGCTCATACCTTCTTGGTAACTCCGCTTCGTGACGGGCCCCTTTTGCCTTGTTCTCGCGGCCCTGGCTGTGCGCTGATGGGGTGTAGCCCAGTGGGAGATACCTCGCAGATATGAAGCGACTAAGCAAGAAGGGGCGATACAGACATAACAACTATGTCGAGCGGAAATGGAGTCGCGTACTAAGGCGCCGGAAGAGAGCCTTGCCGAAATTAAATCTCACACCTGTTGTCGTCACCCCCAACGAACTTTGTCTATACTCTAAAAGTAGCTACGAGATCTTGGTTGTCTTCCTTCGTGATATTTCCGTAGTAGTTAGTGATCGACCTAGAAGGCTGATAATCGATTTTCGGAATACGCGTAGGGTTACAGCCGCGGCTCTTCTGCGTGTCAGAGCGGAGGTGACAAGACTGTCTATTGAGTATGGGCGTGATGTCAGGATCATAATGCTCAAGCCGAGAGATGCTGAGTTGCGGGATAGGCTTTCCCATGCGAACCTGTTTGTAACAGGCACAATTAATCAACAACCTAATGATAGGGCTGATTCGCCGGCGGATTTAATTCCCTGTTTCACGGGTATTCATTCAGACGAACATTTGGAGGAGCTTTTAGATCTAATAGCAGAGCGCCTCTACCTCGGGTCAATCAAGCAGGATGAAGAGCTTAAACTCTATCGTTCATTAACCGAGGCTATGCTGAATGTCTGGCAGCACGCTTATGGTCTGGAGGGCGTGATTCAGGGGGGCGGTAGAAGTTTAGGTCGAAGGTGGTGGCTTTTTGGTGAGCGTATAGATAATCAATTGTTTTTGGCTATCTATGACCGCGGTGTTGGTATCCCGGTGACCCTCCCTAAGAAGTATGGGTGGGAGTCGATCTACTCTGTGATGGATTCGTTAGGGCTAAAAGGGAATCATGATACAAACATGATAAGAGCGGCCATTGAGTTAGGGAGAACTTCGCGCAAAAGTGGTCGTGGAGGTAAAGGGCTTAGAGATGTTCATCGTTATGTGGAAGAAAACCCAGTTGGCGATTTGCGGATATATAGCAATCGCGGTGAATACCGCTACCGATCTTCGAGCGGAGTGTCAAGATCCATTGTGCATAAGCGAAGTCTAATTGGTACTCTGATCCAATGGAATATTGCTGTTCCTCAAGGCAGGAAGGTCGATGAAGTCAACTAAGATAATTATATCTAAGGAATTCAGTGTAATCCCGTTGGGTCGCTATCTTACGGATGGCCCAAATAGTGGGGAGCGTTTTCGAAAGGACTACCTTGTTCCGGCATTGAGGGATTATGAGTGCGTTGAGGTGGACTTGGATGGGACAAGGGGGTATGGATCGTCTTTTTTGGATGAGGCTTTTGGCGGTTTGGTTAGAGATGAGGGGATTGAGAAGGGTGAGTTGAAGAAAAAACTCCGAATAAAGACACAGTTTGAGAGTCTGATAAAAGAAATAATGGGTTATATTGAAGAAAGCGAGTATAAGCAAAATGAATAGTCGGGAGAGGGTGGTTTAATGCTCTTGGTTGTTGTAAATGCCCTGATTATTGCTATCGGCTGGTATGTGATTTACTCAAATGCTAAGCGATTAGCTACTCGATCCGAGAACCGCGGCATTATAGATGGAGCCCATTCTGTTCTAGATGAACTATCTCGGACATCAAAAACATTTTGGAAAGAAAAAATCACTAACCAGGGAGACTCGCAAATGAGAGCCGGGTTAGTTGAGCTTCAGAGTCTAATACAAGAATTCGAGCTAAAAACGAATTTGCTTGGCAAGCGGGGGCTTGAGGTTGATGTTGCTGTATCTATCAAAGAGCTTCGCAACTCGGTTACTGCAAATGCGGAATTGCTTGAGGTGACAAATATCGATCGCATTTCTGCGCGCTTGGCAAATATTGGCAACAAGGTTGGCGATATAAAGTGGAATTTAGAAGAGGCGTTTATGGGGACCTATAAGCCTAGTCGAACTGCATTACAGTTTTTAAACGATCGACGGAAGAAGGACGGTTAGCGTCGATATTAAGCAGGAAGGGGTGTTCATTGCCATAGATAGTGAATTTTGTGGAGTGCTGGGTATCGATCAATCAGGACAAAGACACCCACCTTCCTAACTAGCTCTCATTCGGTTCTAGTTGGGTAATTGCCGTCTCAGAACGGCCAGATCAGCTCGCAGGGCTGCTGATCGCCGTCCCCAATGTCGAATTCTCGTCTCAATGGTACGTTCTGGGCTTAACTCGCGCGGGGGCGAGCCCCCTTTGGTGGCAGGGTGTGAGGCTTTGAGGGTTGTAGGCGCTTGGTCGGCTAGCTGGGTTCCGGGAAGAGTGTTCTTGCGAAGCCCAGGCCCTTGAGGAATGACCTTCTGAACTGATTCGCAGCACGAAGACACCGACCTCCCTAACCTCGTGTCAGGATTTAGGTCCATGTTCTTCCTGTTTCATCGAACAAATTAAAGGGAGTTCGGCGAGCATGATAAATTTCGATGAGGAAGCTATGGTGAAGGTGAAGGCACTTTTGAGTCGGAAGATGCACTCAGAGGTGTTCGCTAAAAGGTTAAGGGATTTTATTGGGGTAAAGTGTATTCTTGTATCTTTAGCTTTTGTTATCACTATTGTTATAGTCGTATTTTTTCGCGATGATCCCAACGCATTTGCTTTAGCATATTTGCTGTTATTTTCATTTTCAATTATCGTCATTTCTTCGCACCATCTATGGAAAGTAGTAGTAAGCGCTTTTAGGCGAAGCAGTAAGCTGTCTAAAGAATGGGGCTCGGTAATTGCTGGTGATGTCGGAAAACTATTCATCCTCCAATACAAGTGCGTCCTCGAATGGGCTGAAGCGGAGTTGTTCGATGAGAACAAAAGGCTATTAGGGGAAACGCGTTTGATAGGTAAGTACATTGATAGGCTTCGCGGCGTCGTCCGTTTGCGCCGTAATCTTTTATTCGGCATTGCTTCATTTTCCCTTCTTCTAAGTACCGTTCTAGCTTCAGATTTTGGTGCTATTAATGCTGATGAAATGTCGTCTGTCGACGTTTTGAGGTGGATCCTAGCTTCCTCTCTTCTAATTGCGACCCTAGTCGCAAATTTTATGGCGATAGGTTTGTATCATGCGGAGGAGCGACTGGAGGCGGCTTCATTTCTTATCGATGAACTAGTCGATGAATTGAAGGCCTAGTAGAAGAACGAAGACACCCAGCGCGCCGGGATAAGCCGGCAAGAGATTGGAGGTGAATCACGGTAGCTTCTGGACACCCACCACCCTACAAATGGCCAGCATCAAAAGTAGGCTGGTTGTCTGCCAACGGCGGTGCTGTTTCGGCGGCTTGAAGCCCAAACCCTGTCTCTGAGCCGTTCCCGCCTTCTCCCGCGAAATTCTCTGCTACGCTTAAGTGTCTGGTAGGGAGGAAATTGTCCTTCTATCACATGGACTTGGAGAAGTGGTGATGGCGAATGGAAGCATCCTGGATAAGCTCCAGACGGGTGAGCGTGCGCGGCTGATACCCGTTGGGAGTGATCGGCAGAAGGAATCCCGGGCTATTTCGGCGTTGTTGGCAGTTTTCCGCCTGATTCCTGATTACGCTAATCTAATGCTCGACGAGGTCGGGGCGCCTACCAACAAGCGCGCCAAGCTGAGTGCCTGGACAGAGACTACCTTCAAGGTCCTCGGCAAGAAGCCGGCCCAGCTGCCTCGCCCTGACGGGCTCCTGGTGGTCCACAGCGGCAAGAAAGAGTGGTCGGCGCTGGTTGAGGCCAAGGTGAAGAACGAGGAGATTTCCGCCGATCAGATTGAGCGGTATCTCGATCTAGCCCGCGAAGTGGGCGCAGACGCGGTCATCACCATTTCCAACCAGTTTGCCCTCTTGCCGAATCATCACCCCGTCAGAGTGAATCGACAGAAGACCCGTTCGGTCTCCCTGTACCATTTCTCCTGGCTCGCCCTTCAAAGCAATGCCCAGGTCTTGTCAGATTCGGACACGCTCGAAGATGAAGAGCAGGCCTTGGTGCTTAAGGAGCTGATCCGTTTCCTCGAGCACGATAATTCGGGTGTTAAATCCTATGATCGGATGGGGCCAGCCTGGAAGGAGCTTTGCGCGACGGTTCAGCGCGGCGCCCCTTTACGGAAAAATGACGAAGCGCTACAGGAGGCCGTGGCGGATTGGCACCAGCTTTGCCGCTACCTCGCGCTGAAGCTCAGCAGCCGCCTGGCCAAGCCGGTATCTGTTCATGTACGCCGCAAGCACGCCAAGGATCCCCTCAAACGGCTTGAGCATGATATTGAGCGCTTGGTGAAGGACCAGATCCTGGCTGACCAGTTCGAGATCCCGAATGCGGCCAGCAATGTTCACCTATCGGCAGATGTCATGCGCCGCACCATCAACCTCTCCATGCCTCTGGACCCACCCAAGGATAAGAAGCGCCCGACGGCCGCCGTGAATTGGCTAACCCGCCAGCTCGATCCAGAAACGGCGAAAGGCGTATTGATCCGATGCACTTGGCCACGCCGCACCCCCGACACAGTTCAACCACTCGAGGCCGCCCTCGAAGACCCGAAAGTATTGATCCCGGAGGGTATGTCCGATCTCCCGACTGGCCTAGAAGTGATGCGAGTGGTCGACCTTGCGGGCCGATTCCGTGGAGCCCGCACCCTCGTTGAGGACATCGAAAAAGCCTTCCCCTCCTTCTACCGCGACATAGGACAACACCTCCGCGCGTGGACACCGCCGCCGCCGAAATACCGAAAAAAGTCGAAGCCGGTATCCGATCAAGAGGAGCGTTTGGCAGAGCGCGAAGCTGCTTTGGCGGAACGCAAGGAAGAGCCAAGCGAAGCTGATGTCAGCTCCGCGACCGATTTTGTTACAAGCCCCGATCAGGTAGATGACCGAGGAAACTGGAACCCGTAGGATTATTTCTGCACGCCTTAATTCTTCTCACGTGATAGGCGATCGAGTGGTGATGGCCGTTCTGGTCGTATGCAGTAAACAGGCTTTCGCCTGTCCGCTCCGTAGGTGAGCGTTCGGTCACGATGGCCTCGGGTTGATCAACTGGGATCTAGCTCGTTTAGATGAGCAGAATCAAATCTGGAAAAATCAATCGTGGCCGGTAAGCCGCAGAATAAAGCCTATGCTGAACATCATATCCGGGCGGTGCGTTACCGTTGGCTCACCAGATATGTGTTTCAAAAGCCCTAGCAGATGCATAATCTGGTCACCTGCTGGCCCTGGCCTTACAATAACCAACGATCCCATATGGATCTGGTGGAATAATTCCGAATATGAAGGCCGCTATGGCGGCTTAACCTCTACGTCTGGCGATAGGTGAAATTGGGAGATACTGTCGTGGGTGTTTTCATCCATGAATTGGACCCGGACTGGGAGCTCATCAAATGAGCACGGCATTCGATTTTTTAGCTAATTTGGGACTTAGCGGGTTAATTATTGCCGCAATCATTTTTCTGCCTCTAATGTATCCATTATTTAAGTTAATCAATCGCTGTCCCTCTTTTCGCCTACCGATCGCTGTAGTTGCTGGAGTTTTAGCTGCGGTTTTGATGCTGCTATTCGCCCCTGGGGATTCTGTGGTCATATCTTCTATAGTTGCTGGGATTGGTATAACCATACTGCTACTCATGGATTCGAATAGCCCAAATCCACCGAATGACTAAACGCAAAATCAGAAGCTCCCTGATATCACTCCACAAATTAGCCGAAGAATGAGCGCGCCCACCTCCTAAGCATTAATCGGCCAGGTCAGCAGAAAAAGGCCAACTTAATCCGCAGTTAAGCGTCTCGAAATCCGCAGGATCCTGGCAGGAATTTCATACTCCATCCGCCAGATGAAGTTGATCGGCCGGCTGCCTCCATGGGATTGGTATTCCACCGGCCCCAGGAATGCATAGGGCAGGGTGTAATCACCTTTCTTTGCTACTTCCCGGGCAAACATCAGCGGTGTGTAGCCTTTCTCAGCGTGATGGATGTAGCGTTTCCCGGTGGGGGAAGTGTCCGAGGTGGTGCTTTGGGATTGCCAGTGGAAATGCCAGGCGTCCAGGGCGTAGTCCTCGTACATGGTGGTTGGGCTGTAGTGTTTCTCGGATTTTTGTAGGGTCGTGAGGAACAGGTCTAGTTTCTGATCTGGTATGTGTTTGACCCCCTCCTGCATCATGACTTTCTTCCCCCAGCCTTGAACGCCTGTTAGCGCGAGGATTTCGTCTCGGGTGTAGTGGGCGTGGAGGATCAGGGGGAGCTTGGCGGTTTCTTCTGGCCGTGTTTGTCGGCCTGCGCCCGGTTGTTGGCGGGGCCAGGCGACGAGGTCGCGGGCTTCGCGGTGGAGTTCGGGGTTGGCCTGGAGTAGTTGCCAGGCATCTTGTCCCGATTCGATGTTGCTGTCCTTGCCCAGGAGCGCGACGCAGAGCGCTAGGACTAGTGGGTCGTCGCCCTGGCCGGTTTCCAGCCATTGGGCCCAGCGGTCCAGGCGCAGGGCGTCGTCGGCGTGGGTGAGGCGTCGGAGCCAGCGGCTCAGGCGCTGCTCGTCTGGACAGGAGAAATCCTCCCGCAGGCCGGCGCGGGCCAGTAGCCGTGACCAGCTCGCGCGACGATAGATATCGTCAGGATTCAGTCGATGGTGCTGGAGGAAGGCGCCAAAGCTGAGGGGGCGGCCGGTCTCAGCTTCGAAATCGGCAATGTCTCGCACCAGTTGCGGTTGTCCGGCCAGGACCGAGCGGCGGATGTTGTGCAGTACGCGCTCACGGGCCTTGCGTTCCAGTTCAATCGCGCAGCCAGCGGGGAGGTGGGGGAAGTCTCGCTCCACTTCTTCCTTGAGGTTGGCATCCGGGTCCGTGGAGAGCGCGCGAAGGCGATGGTCGAAGCGGAATTTCTCGTGCATCTGCCCGACGAAATCCAGCACCGTCAGATAATCCTTGTCGTAGGTCAGTCGCAGGCCGCGGCCGAGTTGCTGCAGGAAGACGGTGAGGCTTTCCGTGGGGCGCAGGAAGAGCACGGTGTCCACATCGGGAATATCCACCCCTTCGTTATAGAGGTCGACGACGAAGATGAAATTGATGTCCCGGCGGCGTAGGCGGTCTCGCACCTGATCCCGTTCGGCGCGGGAGGTTTCACCGCTGAGGTGGGCGCTGGGGATGCCAGATTGATTGAAGAAATCAGCCATGAAGCGGGCATGCTCGACGCTGACACAGAAGGCCAGGCCCCGCGCTTGGTGCACATCGGGTAGGCGTCGATGACATTGCTCGACCACCAGGCTGGCTCGCACTCGGTCGCCGGTGATCAGCTTGTCAATCTCGGCGACGCGGTAGCCGCCTCGCTCCCAGTGCACATGGCGGTAATCGATGTTATCTGCCAGCCCATAGTAGTGAAACGGCACCACCAGGCGGCGATTGATGGCATCGGGCAGGCGCATCTCGGAGACGATGCGGTCGCCGAAATAGGCCAGAATGTCCTCGCCATCGGCGCGTTCCGGTGTCGCGGTCAGGCCTAGCAGGATATTGGGTTCCAGACGGTCGAGCACACCTTGGTAGGATTCAGCAGCGGACCGGTGGGTCTCGTCGATGACGACATATTCATAGGGCTCGCGGGCCGCTTCGGCGAGCCAGTCCCGGCGGTGGAGGGCCTGGATGGTGGCGAATAAGTGGTTGGTCTGGCTCGGCTTAGCGCTTGCATCCAGCAGGTCACCAAAATTCTGATCTCGTAGCACCGCCCTAAAGCTGTTCAGGCTTTGTTGCAGGATCTCGCGCCGGTGCGCGACAAACAGCAGGCGAGGGTAACGCCCGCCATATTCCCGAACCTGCCGCCGGTAATCGAAGGCGGCCAGCATGGTCTTGCCAGTCCCCGTGGCAGCCACCACCAGTTGGCGGTGGGGCGCCTCTCTGTCTTCGCGGTCCGCGGCCAGGGCTTCCAGGATCTCCTGCTGGAACTGGAAGGGCCGCAAGTCAAAGGCCGGCACAATTGCCTGTTGTTCCCTCGGTCGGCGTTGATCGGCAAGGGCCTCCCGCAGCTTATCGGCGTCAAAGGCCTCGAACTCCGGATCTTCCCAGTAGCTTTGAAAAGTGCCGAGGACCTTTTCCCAGATGGCCGGGTCGGCATACTGGGTTGCCTTTAGTGTCCATTCCAGGCCTTCCGTCAGCGCTGGCCGGGAGAGATTGGCTGATCCGACATAGGCACTACTGAATCCCGTCTGGCGTTCAAATAGATAAGCCTTGGCGTGTAGGCGAGTCCGGTGGCTGTCATAGGAGACCCGCACCTGGGCATTCGGCAAACGTGCCAGGGCTTCCACGGCGGCCAAGTCGGTTGCCCCCATATAACTGGTGGTCAAAGCCCGGAGTTCCGTTCCCTCGCGTTGAGCAAACCGCTCCAGCGCGTCCTGCAACAGACCTACCCCGCTCCACTTGATAAAGGAGCAGAGAATATCCACCCGATCCGCCGTGGCCAGCTCCCGCTTGAGTTGAGACAGCAGGCTGGGGTCTGATCGGGTACCGGTCAGCAGGCTCGACATCGAAGCGGGGGTGTCCGGCCGTGGCGGGGGCTCGGGACCATCATAAACGGCCAGCAACCGTTCCATCGCTGGTCCCAGTTGCTTTCCGGTCGTCCCCAGCTTGGCGTCAAACTCCCCCAGCACCTCGACAAGGCGATTGAACAGCGCCGCCTGATGCTTCAAGCGACCATCTGCCGGCTGTCGACGAAGGACCGCCGCCACCAGGATCCGAAGGTGATCGGCCAGCACTGAATGACTGTCTGCAGGGTCCAGGCGCTCAGAGGCAAGCTCCGAACTTAGCGTCTCCAGCGACTCCGCCAGGTCCTGGTCGATGATCCGTTCGTAAAGTCCCTTACGCATGAATGGAACATACCAGGGAATTCCAATCGCACCTAGACGGCCCAAGAAACAGCGCAAAAACAGATGGTTAGAGGGCGGTTGTGTTCCTCTGGGTCCTGGCGAATCGAGGTGGTCGCTGATCAGACAAGTGCGGGGGGCTTGAAAATGCCGGAATTCCCGCTATTATCTCTCCCTGATAGCGCCCCTTAGAGTACGGCCCTCGCACATAGCAAGGGCTCGGAAATTTGGGGCTTTTTTTTGGCTAAGGTTTTTGGCTAAGGAAAGGGATGTCCGCGAATGAAGACTGCGATCCTGATTGATGGCGCTTACTTTGTTAAGCGCTATCGTGCCCTCTACCCCGAGAAGCATGACGAACCAATCGAAGACACCGTTTCGAATCTTTATGCCGGTGCAATAAACCTACTTCGAAAAGCGAACCGGCCGCCACGATCTCGTGAGCTGTATAGAATCTTCTTTTACGACTGCCCTCCCCTAGCGAAGTATATCCATAATCCAGTATCACAACGCGGGGAACGGTTAGCAGAATCTCGCGAGGCAATCTTTCGTCATTCTTTGCATGAGCAATTAAAACGTCAGCGAAAAGTCGCATTACGTCTCGGTCGGTTGGATGAGAACAATGCCCGCTGGGAGTTGAAAGGAGACCTGCTGAAGAAACTTCTTCGCGGCACATTGGAGGTCAAGGACATCCAGCCTACCGATGTCTTCTATCACGCAAGACAGAAAGGCGTGGATATGAAGATTGCCTCCGACATTGCCTCGTTGGCACATGGTGGTCATGTCGACCAAATTATATTGGTGGCAGGCGACAGTGATTTTGTACCTGCCGCGAAGCTCGCTCGTAGAAATGGCATCGATTTCGTTTTAGATCCAATGTGGAATCATATTAATCCGGACCTATTCGAGCACATTGATGGCCTATGCGGAGGCTGGAAAAATCCGAGAAATTCCACATAGCTAACAGTCAGGTTATAGAGGTGCGATCGTTATCCCATAGCAGAAACTCTAGCTCTAAGAATACGGGCCAGCGCGCTGTCTACTCCTCGGTCTCCTCTGGCGGTGCGGGGGCCAGGTAGCCCACCAGGATGGAGAGCAGGCCGAAGGCGAGGAAGGAGATGATGCCGGCCATGTTGGATAGGAACAGGCGGTCGATCAGGAGGAGCTTGGCCAGGACCAGGCCGAGCAGGGCGGCGCCGCACCACCAGAGGGGGCGATCGCCTCGCCGGGAGCCGAGAACCCAGGCGGTGACGCCCAGGATAGTCCAGAGGACGGTGACGGCGGCCTGGGCGGTGGGTGCGTTGAGGAGTGCTTCCAAGTTCCAGGGAATGTCGGTGAAATGATGGGTGGCTCGCAGGGTCATGGCCGTGACCACCAGCAGGCCGAGCCCGGCAAGCGCGGGCTGCTTGTAGGGGTGGGCCGGCAGTTTCCAGGTGAGCAGCAATGCCAGCGCGGCCAGTTGGGCTATTTCCAGGGGATTGAGGATCGGGAGGTAGATCAGGGGTGAGGGATCGCCTGCCGATTGGAGGCTGATTAGCAGGCCGAGCAGCAGCAGGCTGTTGCTGGCAATTCTCAGGATGCCCTGTTGCTCGGCCGGCAATGGCCAGGGGCTGAGCGGGGGGCGCTCACGGAACTGTAGCCAGGCGCAAAGCAGTAGTACCGGCAAGCCGCCGAGGGCGATCTGCCAGCCGACGCCCATTCCGGCGGTATTGGCGGTCAGGTTGTACAGGGCAATACTTGGTGCGGCGAGCAAGGCTGCGTGGGTGGCCAGGCTGGCCGCTAGGCGCTGCTCGGGTGGCGCTCTGTCTATGAGCCGTTGTCCCAGCCAGGCCAATGCCAGGAACAGGCCCCAGGCCGGGGCGCTCCAGCCGGCGACGACATCGCCGAAATGAATCTGTTGGGCGAGGGCGATGGGGGTGCCTGTGGCCAGGGCGATGATCGCCGCGATGGCGGTGACCGGCCAACCACGCCAGCGATACAGGGCGCCGCCGAGTCCGGCGGTCAGCCCGGCCAGGGCCAGCATAAGGTCCGCCTGGAGGGCGCCGCTGGCATGGCGTTCGATCTCCACCACACCGGCCAGTGCCCAGACAGCAATGCCCCAGACGGCGAGTGAGTGGACCAGGGTTTCCGGGGTGCGGGCGAGATCGAAGCGCCAGGCGCTGAAGAGGCCGGCAAAGGCGATGGCGAGCGCGCCCATGTATAGCCCGTTGAGAATGGGCAGTTCTGCCGACGGGCCGGTGACGGTGGCCCCGAGCAGGGCCAGGGTCGCCAGGCCCTGCAGACCAAGCCCGGCCAGCTGGGCCAGGCGTTCTTGCTGTCTCAGGCCAATCCATACCAGGGCGGCCCCTTCCAGGGCCCAGATCAGGGTGACCGTCGGCCCGGTAAAGGCGATGGGCACGGCGAGGGTGGCAAAGCCCACCGCCAATGCAAGGTGCGCATCGCCGAGCGGGCGAAGCCGGAAGCGCTTAAGCGTCAGCCAGGCCACCAAGGCATAGACCACGGCGATCACTGCCGAGCACAGCGCCACCGCGAGGCGTTCGCCGTCGAACAGGGCGGCAAATAGCGGGAAGGCGAACAGCGGCAGGCCGAATACCACGGCCACATCCAGCGTGCCGGTCCGGGCCTTGGTTTGCTCTGCGGGCTGGTTCAGGGCGTGGCGAATCGGGACCAGCAGATACAGCAACGAGAAAAACACCAGGAAGGGGAAGGTGCTGGCGAAGTGTTCCGGCTGGTAACGGAGCACGCCCCAGACGGTGCCGATGATGAAAGTGAAGGCGAAGCCCAGGCGGTTGAGCAGCGGCCAGGGCCGATACCAGGTGACACCTAGGACGGCGAGATTGAGTAGCGCGTAGTAGCTGAACAGGGCGATGTGGCTGCCCTCGCCGGTGGTGACGAGTATCGGTGCGGCAAAGCCGGCCACCAGGGCGAGTACACCCAGCGAAAGCGCGTTTTGTAATAGCGCCAGGGCTCCCGTCGCCGCGACCAGAATCAGCAGTAGGGCGAAGGCCGCTGTTGTGGGGATCAGCTGGTAGAGGCGGAAGGCGGCAAAAACGGTCAGGATCAGCGTGCCGATGGCACCACCCTGCACGGCCAGGGAGAAAAGCCGGCGAGCGTGGCGTTGCCGCCAGGCAAAGGCAAGCGCGCCCAATGCCACCAGGCTGATTCCGATCAGACGGAACTCAATGGGCGCCGAGAGCCAGCCCTGTGCCGCGGCGTAACGCAACAGCGCCGCCACGCCAACGAAAGAGACCAGTACGCCCACCTTGACCGGCACATTGCCGTGAGAAAACCAGTCCTTAAGCCAGCTCAGCGCCTGGCCAAGGGGATCGGAGGCCGGTTTGTCGATGGTCGATGACTGGAAGGCGGCCCGGGCCGGGCGGCGGTCGTCCGGGTGTTCGGACAGGAGGGTGGAGGCATGGATACGGTTCGAGTCCGGCGCATCGCGCTTGGCGGCTTTTGTTTGCCGGTTTGGATCGGCTGGCGGCTCTTCCCGTGAAGAATCGGGTGGTGAGGCCGCCGTATCGGTTTCTGCGGTTACCTTGGGGGTTACCTGGGTGGCTTCTTGGGCGGCGGCCCGGGTGGCGGTATTGCGTTCGTGCTCCTCCAGTCGGACTTCCAGGTCCCGGGTCCGCGCCCGAAGTTGCTTGAGCGCTTCATTGAGTCGGCTCACCACCACCGCGAAGACAATGACGGCAAGCACCGTCAGCAGGAAGCCAAAATCCCCTTTCATGCCACAAGTCCCCTTTCTCTATCCCCGGCGCTGCCTAATGGCCCGGCTACACGCTCAGATTCAATTTGAATGGGAGGGGCATGCGTACTGAACGCCGAATGAACGCCGATAAACGCGGACAGCCCCCTCCCGTAGGCCCTAATCTGCATGATCTGTCGGAAAATTTATACACCTGCCGGCCAAACCGCCATGAGTGAATCAATGTCATGACCGCTTGGTCCCTACCACCGGCGTCAGTTGAAATGGGGCCATAATGCATGTGTCGGTGCTATCTGTGTTCTTGGCCCGTCGAACGAGACTTGCCTTGATGCGATCCATCTCGAAAAATTAAGGGATTATTTCCGCTCGTGAAAGCAGACTACTTGAAAAAAACGGCGCTCCCGATATTATTTATTCCTGATAACGCCCCTTTGAGTACGGCCCATGCGCATAGCAAGGGTGCGGAAATTAGGGGGGCACTAAGCAAAAAATGGTGGTCAGGGCCTGCATCCCACTAGACTGATCGAACGAACACGGGGAGAGGGTTTGAAAGAAGGGGGGCATTTCGCAGTTTTTATATGGTGCGACGTCCTCTGGCGTTGTGTTTGTCCGAGAGTGACCAGGGTTTAGCCCGAGACGCTTTCTATCTGGTCCATGAAAACACCGTCGATACTGATCCCCTACGCTGGGCTCTGGAAAAGCCGAAGCGCATGCTGATAACTACCCTATCTAATGAGGTCTACCCCGGTTCTATGATCTGGAACTCGCAAAGAAAGGGGATCATGCAGCAAATAGATACTGATGGTTACTTAAGAGAACTGAAAAATGACACAGGGAGCGAGCATGAGGTGGGGTTGGATAATATTGGCTTTGATTTTAATTGTTGGGATGCAGGCGTGCACTGTTGTGCCGGTTGCGGAGAACGTATCGGGGGGGTATGAGCCGGACTCAGACTCGGAGTCCGGTTTGTTATTGGCTTCGGTAACCTATGAGGGTGGGTATTCGGGGTACAGCATGTTTTTTCGCTCCTTGGATAAGGAGTTTAAGAGGCAGTTGAGCATTGGCCAAGGTCAGGCGCCCATGCTGCCCTCGCAAAAAGATTGGGATATTGAGAAGCCCGGTGTCAGAGGACAAGTCTTTGCGATTGAGCTGGAAGCAGGCAAATACGAATTTTATAACTGGGCATTGTCCAGTGGGCCTACCAGCGCAAGGCCGGAATCTGAATTTTCAATCCCGTTCGAGATTCGGCCCGGACAATCTACTTACGTGGGTGGATTTAGTTTTGTTGCAACGGGCCGGATGGGGCTGACAATTACCTCGGCAAATGTGAAGCACCGGGATAAGATAGAGAGGGACCTCGCCATTATTATGCTCAATTACCCCAATATTAAAACGGCCCAGGTCTGGCGAGGAATTGAGGAAGGCCGCTCGGAAGAGATGCTAGGCGGTGAGTCCGTCACGCAGACGTTGATTTTTGTTCCTATGGTGGTTCCTTAGAGAATAAAAAATATGGGGATGCTCATTTCCCACAAAAGCAATAAGCCGCGACAACCACCACCAGCCAAATTCCGCCGTGATGTATCTTCTTAAGGAGCCAAATGAATATTTTCTATCCAAAATCAAGAAACCCGACTATATTAAGTAGGCCTGCCATCACGGTCTGGTGAGACTGGAACAGTATGGTGTGGGCGTATAGCAGGAAGCTGCAGCGTCTCTTGGGCTTTATCCCCGGGAGTCGAAACCCCGGGTCTACCTACAAGGGTATGATGCAGGGGATAAGCTATGCGCTCTATAGCCCGATTTTGGATCCTTTTATTTGTTCTTCTAGTTGTTGGCCCGGTTGCTTTTGCTGAAGAAGCAGAAGCTGGAGATGCTACGGCGCTCGAAGAATGTGCCGAGCTTGAAGTCAGCGAATCCATTTTGTCTGGTGACCTTTCTGTCGCCATGCTAGGGGGTGCGTCAGCGGATGTGGACAATCCCCAGCGGTGTTGCAGGATATGCCGGAGAGGAAAGGCATGTGGTGACTCTTGTATTAACAGAAACTACACGTGTCGTCAGCCGCCTGGATGTGCATGCAATGCGAATGATTCAAGATGATCATTTCGTCAATATGGTTTCAGTTTAGGATGACTTGCTGTTTGGGCGCTGAGTTTAACGGGCTTATTGCGCCGTGCATCTTTTGCGCCAAGCGGGCATGATGAAGGGGAAGTGAAAGGGGAAATCGAGATGCTTGTTACGATCGCCAGCTACACCGAGCCCTGGGAGGCGCATATCGTTCGCGGCCGCCTGGAAGCTGAGGGCGTTCCTGCTACCCTGGCCCATGATCAACACGTGAGTCTCGACTGGCCGCTCGCCACCGCCCTGGGGGGCGTCAAGGTTCAGGTGCCGCCCGCATTTGTTGAGCAGGCCCTCGGCATCGAAGCCGACTATCGTAACGGTGCGTACATTACCGCGCTCCAGGCCATTCATCCGGACACCAAAGCCATTGACTGCCCTGAGTGCGGTTCAGATCGTCTCCGCAGTCACGCTTCGTGGCCGCTCACCCTCCTTGCCCTAATGAGCCTGGGCATTGCTTCCATCATCTTTCCGCCTGCCACCGGTCGCCGTTCTTGTCGCGACTGCTATCATCACTGGGTACCGGATGAATGAGGTGAAGCTACCCTCTACTGATGGAGTGTGAGTGCCTAAAGAAGGTACAAACAACACGCATCCGCTGCATAGTTGCGAGATTAGGGTTCTATCGGTGCCGCTTACAGAAAGACCGGGCCGGCCGGGATTGGCCGGCCCGGTGTGGGATTTACCAGATCAGCTCGCCGCTGTGGGCGTCGAAGAGCATCAGGCCGCCGCGTAGCGTGTCGCCGGTTTCATCGGCACCCAATACGATCACCACATCATCATGGGCGGAGACATGGTAGCCACTGCCGTCCAGGCCGGGATTCCAGTCGTGATTCAGGGTGGCTTCCTCCATGTCGAAGGCGGCCAGCCAATCCCGCGGATGGGCATCGGGGTCTTCATTGGGGCTGCCTGCGAAAAGGATGCCGCCGGTGACATAGAGTTGCCCGTCACCACCGATGGCTATCCCGTTGGCTGAACCTGCCGAGCCGTGGCTATTCCGCCGGATGCCCGGCCGCCAGTCCGCATCCAACCCGCCGTCCTGGGCGTCGAGAGCGGCCAGGCCTTCGCGGGTTTCAAATTGCGGATCAACACCTGTGTCGCCGCGTACTTCTTCGAAGCGTCCACCGATATAGATCATGTTGTCATGGGCAAGCAACACTTCAACCGTATTATCGGCGGCCGGTGCCCACTCATCCACGAGACTGCCGTCATCCTGTTCGAGGGCCGCGAGTCGGCTACGGTCAACGCCGCCCACGTTATTGAAGTGCCCGCCAATATAGAGCCTGTCACCGTGGGCGATCAGCGTGTTGACATTGCTTGATGGGGCTGCAGACCAGCCACTGTCCACGCCGCCCTGGCCGTGGAAGAATGCGGCTACATTCTCCGTCGAGTGGCCTTCAGGGTCCGAGAAGCCGCCGCCCACAAAGACCCGTTCATCGGTGACCGCCAGCTGCCGGACGACGCCACCATCGCCCACGCTGGCCTGCCAGTTCTCATCCACACTGGCATCGGACAGCTTCACTGCCAGCAGCCCTTCGTGATCCACTTCGGCGTCTTCATCCCACCAGCCGCCAAGATAGAGGCGCTCGCCATGAATGGCCATGGCTTCCACCGACGTCCATTCCCCGCCGCCGAGTTCTGGGCGCCAATCCCGGTCCAGCAGGCCGCTTTCCAAATCAAAGGCTGCCAAATACTCACGGGGAACACCGCCAATGGAGCGAAAATCACCGCCCACGTATAGATGCTCTCCGTTTCCGACGAGCACACGCGGTTCATTGCCTCGTGTGATACCGGAGTGCCAGTCAGAAAGGGGAACTCCGCTATCGGCATCAAAGGCGGCCAGTGTCGGCGTCAACTGCCACTCGATGTCATCGTTTGGGCCATGGCCTACCCGGTCGAATCCACCGCTAGCGACAAGCCGGTCTCCCACCACGGCGACCTGGGTGATTCGCCGATCGGTTTGCGCCAGAAAACCTTCGCGCATGCTGCGGGAGGAAAGATCAAATGCCGCCAGATAGTCGCGTTCAACGCCATTGATCTCGCGAAAGCGGCCGCCCAAATAGAGTGTATCCTCGGAGAGGGCGAAGGACTCGACACGACGATCGGTGATGACGTCCCAATACCCCAGGTTCGCACCAACGCCTCCGGCGTCCACTACGCCAAAGCCATTGCGCTCTGCGTCGTTGACCTCGTCGAATCGCCCACGGACAAAAACCGCCCCGTCATCGACCAGCAAGCCTTCCACAATGGGGGTGCCGGTGCCACGAAAGACATCCGGGCCCCAATCCTCGTCAACCGAGCCGTCGCTGAGGTCTACGGCGGCTAGAACATCTTTTGATACGCCGTTGACGAGTTCGAAACGACCACCGATGAACAAGCGCTCGCCTACGGCGGCGAAGGCCTCCACACGTTCATCGGTGGAAATCTCCGGCTCATTGAGAAGCTCACCTTCATCGAGATCGATGATGGCGACATGCTCTCGTGAATGAGTCACGCCATCCACTTCGATTTCGGCGAATCGGCCGCCAACAAAGAGTTTGCCCTCATGAACCAAAAGCGTTTCCACCGCTTGGTCGGGGTGGAAGGCCCAATCCGTATCCACACCGCCGTCGGGGCGGATCCGGGCAAGGCCGGTGCGATCCAGTCCATCCACCGAGTCGAAGGTGCCGGCGATGAACCATCCGCCGACCCCGTCGGGGACAGCGGCGCGAACCTCGGCGTCCGCATCGGGCCCAAATGCGGGCAAAGGACCATGGGGTTGGCCGGTTTCGGCATGGATTGGCGCACCGCCGCTGGCCTGCAGGCCCACATGCCTGAAGCCGCCGCTCACATACAAGCGACCATCCTGGATGATGGTGTCCGTGGTCCAGTCACTGAAAGCCGGCGTGGCGCCCCTGGCGGCTACGCGCTGGGACTGCATGCCCTGGTACTCGGCAATGAAATACCACGGTGTGTCGACATCGAAGCCGTCGGCGATGCTTTCCAGCGTCACCGAGCCGCCTTCAGCCTGCATGATGGCACCGCTGTCGGAGCAATTGCTGTAGGCCTCCCAATCGCAGTCCGCATCGGATGAGTAAAAGATGTCTACCGTGCCGGGGCCTGACCAGTGAACATGCATCTGCATGATGTCCGAGCTTGCGCTCAACTCCGGTGCGGCGTAGCAATGTACCGCGATATCGTCGACACCCCCTTCGGGCATGGTCCCGGTGGCATTCTCAAGCTCACAATGCTGGGAGGCGGGCTGGGCGTCCAAGGCAACCGAGTATTCATCATCGACTGCTATCGTTGATTCGAAGCTGAAGGGACCGGATTCTTCAATCTCAAAACTCTCTTCATCATTGAGGGTGAGGATGAGACCGCCGCTACTCAGTCCATGCACCTCCCCGCCAACTTGACCTTCCTCGGGCCCTTCGGTTTCGCCACCGGATCCGTCACCGCTTCCACCATCGGTCTCATTGGATCCGCTGGACGAACTGCAGCCGACGGCGAACATCAGCGTAATCGCAAGAAGCAGAAAACTGGCGCGGCCCTTTGGCTGCGAATTCAGTGATTCTGGGCGGTTGAAAATAACGAAAAATCTTGTGAAGTACATGGTTGCCCCTCCGGCGGTCCCTATCCCCTGATTTCGGAAGCGAATTGCTATCCGAGTGCTGCAGTGTTCCCTGTGGCCGCAAGGGATACTACCCCCCAAATGCAGCGCCCTAACTCCCGGGAAGCTATGCGAGTACTGCAAGATTGGCTGGTGAAGTGACTTTTGCCATCGATTTATGGGCCAAACTTGTCGTATAGTTCGGTCCGGCGAAGTTTGGGAATACATAGCCAACCTCAAGGATCCAGATAGAAAGGGGAGTTCGGTGGACGGTTTTGTCCTGATCAAGATTGCGCTTTTTCTTATCATTGCTTTTGTTTCCATTGTTAGCGGCATCAATTACCAGCTGCGGCGACGTCGCTCGCGGCGGACTGCCAAGCGGGCTCGGCAGGAACTGCCGCCGCTGCGTCAGCTGGATAGTCGGGAGCTTGAGGCCCTGCAGGGGCAGCTGAATGATCCTGCCCGGCCGGATCGGCAATTGTCGCTGGATAACCATCAGGTATATCGCCTGGGCGGCCTCTTTGAGCGGCACGGCCTGGATGCCGGGGGCAATACCACCTGGCATGACCTGATTGGCGGCATTGAAGTCATCCTTCCCTATGATGCGGCCCTGTCACTACGCGAAGACAATGAGGCGGAAGTGGCTTTCGCTGGCCGCTACGCGGTGGTGGTCCGTCTGAATGATGATTTCGAGTTGGGCGGGGCGGTGGAACGCCAAAGGCGCCGGGAAGAACAGGAAAACCAGTGGGAGGCTGGAATCCGCGGCCCCCTTAAGCAGGTCTTTCAGGACGGCGCGGATACGGACGATGACCGCCCTCGCGGGACGGTTCGCATCCTGTCACAACGACTGGAATCCTCGGCCGAGGTGGAAGACCGCGAGGGCCGAGGGATTGGTTTTCTTTCCGGCGCCGTCTGGCTGGCTGCATTCATCGCCCTGGCTATTGCCGCCGTGGTGGAGGGCGAAACCGCTCGCCAGATTTGGGCCATTGCCGGTGGTGTTTTGGGCCTGCTCGGTCTGTGGCTGTTCTGGCGGCCCTACCGGCCTGGGGAGCCGGCTCGAGTTAACCGGGTCGAGGGGCCTTTGGATATCCTGTTTTATGAGAACCCCAATGGCGGCCCGAATACCGGCCAGCCGGTTTTGGGTAATGCCCTGCCCTTCACCGTACCCAGGCACTGGTTTGGCAAGCTGGGCGCTCAGATCGGCCAGCGAGTGGAGGCCGATATTCGGGTCACAGACCGCACGGCGGTGGGGCTGGACCCGAACTTCAGCATCGATGCCGAGATGATGCAGTCACCACCCCGTTACTGGGGCCGGCATTTGACCCTGAGCCTGGTCGCGGCCGGGGCGTTCTTTGCGCTGCTCGCCAATTCCCCGGGTCCGGTGGGAGATGTCTTGCAAGCCCATCACGCCTTGAACGGCGGTGAGCTGCGCGAATATCACGACAGCCCGTCCCTGGCCGAGTCCATGCCAGCCCTGGGTGAGATGGTGTCGCTGGCCGGCCAGGGCCATTGCCAGGTGGAGACCCCCAGCAGCAATCAGGTGACTGGCCAAATCGATTGCAGCCGCATCCGCTGGGATGGGGATTTGCTGGATGAGCCGATTGAGCCCCTGCCCGAGTATCTGCAATTGCTGGGTGGGGGTGATTACCTGGACACTCGCGACCTCACCGCCATGGAAAGAATGCTGGTGGGCGGCCAAACCCGCGGACGGGATGTGCGGGTGATTGAAAACCCCGGGCGTGCGGTATCGCTTGTGCAACAGGTCTGTGGAGACGAAGAAGCCAATGGACAGGGCCGTCGCAGCCTCCTGGTCCATAGCTGCGATCAAGCCCAAGAGCTCTTGTTGTCTCGGATGATTCTGGACATGGAAGACGCCCCCGAAGACTGGGCGGGTCTGAGTGAAGCCTTCAATGACGATGCCAATGATGATGTGGTTGGTCTGATTCTGAAACGGGAGCTGGACCGCTTCTACCGTCACGGCCGCGAGCTGAGCAACCGGATTACCGTTGACCATCGCGAGGCCCTGGCCGAATCCATCCTCGTCCACCAGGGTGGTGGGGTGCTGCTGGAAGTGCAAAATGCTGCGGATGCCGAGTTGCCATCCTATCACTTTCGCAACGATGGACTGGGCCACTGGCAAGCCCTCAAACGCCTTACTACCGACGAAGGCGCGGATGACTTTGCCGTGGAAGGCCTGGTGATGGCCGCTGGCGTGGACGACAGCGGCGCACCCCACTTACTACTGGATGCCAGCCGTTCATCAGATAGCAGCTGGCCGGCCCTGATGCGAAGTGCGGCGCTGATCCTGGCCGGGCTGTTGCTGATCATTCACTTGCCGCTGTTTGTCGCCACCCTCATGGCCGCCCGTCGACGCAGAAGGACGCTGAGGAGTGAAGTAAACTCAGATTCAATGCTCTAAAGAAACGGACTTCGTAAAGGATTGATTCAGAGAGCACGTAAAGGGCTTTCGACAAATTGTATGCCGGCTCGCTAGCTTAGGCTGCCTCTGCCCGGAAGGCGAGGCGATACAGCGCCGGTACCACCACCAGTGTCAGTAGGGTCGAGGCCAGCAGGCCAGAGATGATGGCCCAGGCCAGTGGTGGCCAGAGGGTGGATTGGGTGAGAGTCAGGGGGAATAGCCCGGCGACGGTGGTGGCAGTGGTCAGCAGAATGGGGCGAGTGCGTCGGCCGACCGCCTCGGCGACGGCATTGTCCAGACCCATGCCGTCTTCGCGATTGCGGTTAATGCGGTCCAGCAGCACGATGGCGTTGTTGACCACGATGCCAACCAGGGCGACCACACCCAATATGGCGGTAAAGCTGAACGGCTGGTCGGCCAGCCATAGTCCGGGGATCACCCCCACCACCGCCAGCGGCACGGTAATCAGCACCATGCCCATCATGCGGAAGGAGTTAAATTGCACCAGCAGGAAGATCACCAGTAGAAGCGCACCAATGGGTAATGTCTGGAATAGCTCGGTGTTGGCCTCACCGGCCTCTTCAGCGGCGCCGCCGATGGCGTAATGGGTGCCTTCCGGCAGATCCAGGGCATCCAGCTTGGGTTGCACGCGGTTGAGTACGTGTACATAGGTCTGGCCGTCCACCACTTCCGAGAGCACCTGGGTCATGCGTTGCAAATCCCAGTGCTGAATGATGGCGGGCTGCCAACGGGTTTCTATGCGGGCAATCTCCGACAGCGGTATGCCGGCCTCACCCACGCGCAGACCTTCCAGTCCCTCGAGGGGAAAGTCCTCTCCTTCCGGTGAGCGAATCCGCAGTGGCATGGCGTCGCGTTCTGCCCGCCACGTGCTGATCTCCAGGCCGCGACTGGCGGTGGCCAGGGCGCGGGCCACATCGCCCCGGTCCAGGTCGTATTCGGCGGCGCGGGCATCGTCCACCTGAATATGCAGGCTGGTGAGGCCTTCGCCCAGGGTGTGGCGAGCATCGCGGCTGCCGGGGTCATCCCGCACCACGGCCAGTACGGCTTCTGCGGCCTCGCCCAGGCGCTCGCTGTCCTCGCCATAGACCCGCAGCTCCACCGGCGCATCCACGGGGGGGCCCTGGCCCAGCCGCCGCGCCGCCACCTGGGCATCGGGCAGGGTCTCCAGTGCGGTGGCTCGTACCCAGGGGAGGAGCTCATCCAGGCGGTCCACACTGTCCACTTCCACTACCAAGCGGGCCAGATGGGGCTGGCTGCTGAGCGCGATCAGGTTGTAATAGAAGCTCGGGCCGCTGAAACCCGAAAAACGGTAAACGGCGTTTACTCCAGCTTGGGTCTGGATATGAGCACCCAGGGTGGCGGCGGCGTGGTCGGTGTGGGAGAGGTGGGTGCCCTCCGGGAAATGCAGGTCCACCACCATCTGGTTGCGGTCGGTGCTGGGGAAGAAGGTCTTGTCCAGGGCGCTGAAGAAGGCCCCCGCACTCACCACCAGCACGGCGGCCATGGCGAGTACGGTGAGTGGCCGGGTGACAGCAAAGCGACCCAGCTTTTCACTCTGTATGACGCTGACCTCCCGGCGGTCCACGGGGCGTGGCCGGAGAATTGCGGCCGCGAAGATGGGAGTGACCAGCAGGGCGTAGAGGAAGCTAATGGCGAGGGTGAGCATTACCATCACCGGGATGGCCCGAGTGAAATCGGCGGTGCCGCCGGCGGACAGCAGCAGGGGGGTGAAGGCGGCCAGGGTCGTACCGGTGGCAGCCATTAAAGGGGTGGCGAGTTCCCGCAGGGCACGGCTGACTGCTTCGGTCGGCGAACGACCCTGGTCGAGATGCCACTGGATATTCTCGGACATGACAATGGCGTTATCCACCAGCATGCCCAGAGCAATCACCATGCCGGCAATGGCCATCTGGTGCAGCACGCCCCCGCCCATGGCATAGACGGCCAAGGCGGAGAAGGTCACCAGCGGCACCAGCAGGCTGACGGTCAGCCCCAGGCGCAGGCCCATGCACAAGAACAGGATGGCGGCGACAACCAGGATTCCCAGCAGCAGTGAAAAACCAAGTTCACTGAGGCGCTTTTCCACCCAGTAGGGCTGGAAGAACAGCTCCTCAATCTCCAACGGGGCGTAGTCGGCCCGCAGGTCGTCAATGTGTTCACGCAGGGTTTCGCCAAAGGCCACCACATTGAGGCGATTGTCCGGGACGATGATGCCCAGGCCCACAGCAGGACGGCCGTTCAGACCGATCTTCTCGCCCAGGGGTTCGTCGGGGGCGTGGCGAATGCTCGCCAGTTCGCCCAGGGGAATGTAGTCCCCCCGGGCGGTGCGAATGGGCGTGCTCGCCAGACTTGCCAGTGACGTGAACTCGCTTTCCGGGTCCAGTACCACCGAACGACCCGTCACACGAAGATTGCCGGCCGGCAGGGTCTGGTTGCGGGCGGCCAGTTGTTGTCCCAGTGCGGTAGCGTCCAGGCCGGTCTGCTCGGCCACCGCGTCATCCCAAGTGACGACGATACTCTCGCCCGGGTCCGCCAGCAGCTCGATGCGGTCGATGTCCTTGAGCTGAAAGAGGTCTCTCTTGAGGCGCTTGGCCGCCGCGCGCAGCGCCAGCAGATCGTCGCTGCCGCTGATTGCCAGCACAATGCCGTGGGTATCCATCTGGCGGTCGTCGACACTGGCTGGTCCGGCGGCGTCGGGGAATTGTCGTGCGGCCTCGTCCACGGCGATCCGGATACGGTCCCAGACGGTGTCGGTGTCGTAGACATGCTCCTGCATGCCGATCATTACATGGGCGAAACCCAGGCGGGCGGTTCCGCGAATCTCGTCGATGTCCGCCACCTGCGCCAGTTCTTCTTCCAATGGGTTGAGGATCAGGCGCTCCACCTGTTCTGGGTCGGCACCCGGGTAGGGCACCAGAATGTCGCCGTAGCGGTGGGGAAAGAAGGGGTCTTCCTGGCGATTCATGTTCTGCCAGGCCAGCAGGCCGAGCACAGCCAGCAATAGTGCTAGAGTCATGATCAGGCGACGTTGGCGGAACAGGCCCAGCAGGGTGTTTTCGGCACGTGCGTTCATGGCAGCACCCGTACCGATCCGCCGTTCACCAGGCGGCCCTGTCCGGCGATGACCACCCGATCACCGATGGTCAGGCCCTCATGCACATCCACCCAATCGCCTCTAAACCGCCCGGGGGCGATCTGTACGCGTTCCACGGTCAGTGACTGCTCATTGTTCGATTCCACCACCCGATACACCGAAGGTTGATGTCCTCCCGGGTCCAGCACAGCTGTCAGCGGTACCTGAACCGCCCCCGAATGCTGCCGACCGAAATGCACGTGAACCACTTGGCCCGGTGCCAGATCATTGTCCCGGGGCAGGGTAACCACGGCGACCGCCATGTCACGGCCGCCATGGCCCAGGCGTTTTAGTCGCGCCTCAAATTGCCCGCCCTGCAGGGGACGGCTCAGCCGCACGACCGTGTCGCCGTCCACTTCTTTTGCCAGGGTGGCGGGTAGGCGAATCTCGACTTCCAGTTCGCCCAGGCCGGCCAGGCGCACAATCGGCTGGCCGGCCGAGACAAAGTCACCAGCTTCGGCCAGCACTTCGATTACTTCCCCCTCGAAAGGCGCTCGCAGTTGTAGCTCCGCCAGTTGTTCGCGGGCCTCGGTGAGATTGGCTTGCGCTTGTTTTCGTGCCTCGCGGGTGGCATCCAGTCGCGCTTGCAGGCGGTCCACTTCCTCCTGGGAAATCAGATCCCGCTCACGTAGCGCCTGGGCCCGGGTCAGTTCCTGCTGGTATTGACGGATATTGGCCTTCAGTTCCTCCACCCGGCCCTGGGCGGCGGCAGCTTTCGGCGCCAGGGAGGGATTGTGGAGGCTGGCGAGGATCTCTCCCTGCTGCACGCGATCGCCTTCTGCCACCGGTCGCTCGGCTAGGGTGCCCGGATGCAGGAAGGCTGGCTGGCTGCGTTCCCGGGCCCGGAGTACGCCGGGAAAGCGCTGCCATTCCAGCGCCGGTGCGTCGCGGACGGTGGCCAACCGCACGGCCGGCCGTGCGTCCACCTCCTTATCTCCGGCCTCGCCCGAAGAAGATCCCCAGGCCATCAGTAAGCCGCCCGCCGCGAGCAACAGGCCGGTCGCGATGACGCCGACGAGACGCATTCGTGTGCCTTTCATGACTGCCCCTCTTATTCAGACCGGCTGATTTAACTGGTCGACCGGTCAATACTAGGTCCCAAAAAAACGACGCTTTACGTCGTGATTGCTTTAACGGTCGGTGTCCGAGGCATCCCGGGGTAGCAGCCCATCAAGTAGCAACTTTAAGAAGTCCTCGAGAAAATCCTCGTCACTCCCCATGCCCGGCCAGTGCTGGTGGTGGCACTTGGCCTCGAACCATTGGGTGCAAGCCATGCAGAATGTGGCCACCACATGGCTGGGGTTCACATCCTTTCGGAACAGGCCCTTCTCCTGAACTTGCCTGATGCGCTCGGCACCCAAAGCCACCAGCTTCTGGTCCATCTCCACGCAGGTACTGTCCCCCTCCAGGTGGGTCCAGGCAAACAGGCGTACCACTCCGGGGTTGTTCTTGAGAAAATGGAAATACTCTTCCACCGAGTCTTTGAGCAGGGCTGGCGCCGGGTCTTCGGCTTCTTCCAACATCGCCATCTGGCCCGAGAAGTACTCGGTGAAGGCGGTTTCCTTGACCGTCTCCCACAGCTCCGCCTTGCTGCCGAAGTGGTGGTGAATCAGGCTCTTGGTCACCTTTGCCGTCTTGGCAATGTCACTCATCGACACCGCCGAGACCCCATGTTCGATGAACAGGCCCGTTGCGGCCTCCAGGATGGTTTCCCGGGTGCGTTCCGGATCTCTTGTCTGGGCTTCGGCATTCATGGCTCGGATTCTAGTATTAATTGGTCGGCCGGTCAATTATACCGAGTCTTGTGATTGGAGAGAACCTTAGTATATTCGTTCGATGCGCTTAACAATGTCCCGGTCAGGGGGGCATGGGAACTTAGTATGAGGCAAGGGATTCAGTCACACAAAGCGGCGGTGATGAGACTGCGTTTCGCAAGGTCATTGGGGTAGATGCCAACAATCGGATGTGGCTGGAGCATGTGCTTACGATTTGTGAGCAATGGCCACGGACGAGCGACGTGGGCGAGCAGGGTGCGGAGGCGGCCTGGTTGATCGCTTTGCATGGCGATATGAACCCGGAATTTCAGGAGCTAGCCGCCCGGTATATGCGAGAGGCTGTAACGGAAGGCGAGGTGGAGTCACGACGTTATGCGGGGTTGGTAGACCGGGCAAAACGAAACCGTGGGAAGGCACAGAAGTTCGGTACTTTTTACGAAAGAGTGGATGGCGAACTTCAGTTCTACGAAATCAAGGATGTGGACGTAGTAGATAAACGACGGCAAGCCATCGGCCTGCCTCCCCTTGTCTGTGAGCTCTGTGGCAACGAAGTGAGAAGCGCTGTCCTGGTAAATGGTGAGCGGCGTCTGAACCAGCCGGACTGCGGGAATTGTGAGGAATAGAATGCTCATCGTTTAGAGGAGGGTTTCAAATGGCGTCTTGATTTCTCGAAAACCTCGACTATTATCAGAATAGACCGGTCGGTTTAGGAGTCGAAATGCCGAGAGATACCAGGGGCCAACTGTTGGAGACAGGGCTGGCGATGCTGCTGCGGCAGGGGTATTCCGGCCTGGGCATCCAGGCGGTGCTACGGGAGGCAGGGGTCCCGAAGGGCTCCTTCTATCACTTTTTCAGTAGCAAGGAAGACTTCGCCCTCCAGGTAGTCGACGCTTACATGGCGGAGGTGCACAAGGGCCTTGATGTGGCCCTGGGCGATACCGCCCTGTCTCCTCTGGATCGGGTTCGGCGCTTTTTCGAGCTGAGTCGGGACAAATATGAGAGCGAGGGCCGTTTGGGTTGTCTGCTGGGTGGTCTGGGCCAGGAACTGGCGGGGATCAGTGAGACCTTCCAGGGGAAAATCGAAGGCTGTTTCGCGGTGATTGTGGGGCGCATCGCAGACTGTCTGGAGGAGGCGCGCCAGCAGGGCCAATTGCCGGCGGACAATGATCCACAGCATATGGCCAATCTGCTGCTGAATTGCTGGGAGGGTGCCGCTCTTCGCAGCCGCCTCTGGCGGGATACAGCGCCGCTGGATGCCATGCTGGACTTCTATTTTTCTGCCGCGAGGTCCGCTTGATGGTTCTTGCTGCAGCAAGGCGTAAGCCGCGAGCTTTTCACCGGGAGTTTAGCGATACAAGTGCTTAAGAAGGCAAAAGCCGGGAGGGTAGCGACCATGTTAAGCACAAAGCTTCGTCGGGCCACCGACAATGAATTCATTCCAGTCCACTTGGGCGGCCTTGCACTGATGGTTCGTGGCCAGATTCGGGTCCGCCCAACATCCAGTGAGTCGGCCACATCGGATAGTGGTGCGGGTGCCAAGCAAGTTGGGCCCGGTGTCACTGTTAACTGTGCCAGTTTGCAGGACGCTCAACAATGCATGGAGTTTGCCGCGCGCAATGGCCTGCTGCTCAGCGTATTCAATGGGAAAAGCGAAAGTGGCACCCCGCCCGCCTGTGATGGGGGCATGGCTGTGGACCTGAGCGCGGTCCGTTTCAACGCGCAATGAACCAGACTCCAATTTTGCTTATGAACCATCACGGTTGAGCAATATCCATTATTCTCCGTAAGCGAAGTCCGACACCCGACGACAGCGGGGAGATGACTCCATACGGGTGGCCCCACGTGAGCCACTTGTGCCCTCCGTCAAGGGGGTGGGCACCCCTGTTTGCGACCCCTAGGCTGGCCATTCCATTTGGAGAGTCTAAGGGAGGCAAGGGAAATGGCAATCAGGACGAAAAAAGCAGCGGGAACGCTGCAATACTCGACACTTGGCGCATCACTACTTCTGGGTTTGGCGTTGTTGCCGGCATCGCTGCCCTTGATGGGTGATGAGCGTAAGAAGGATATGGAGCTGGAGCTTCGCATACAGCACCCGGTTGGCCGAATTGCAGCGCCCCGAATGGCGGTGGCCCATGAATCCGTGACATTGTCCGCCAAGGCCAACGGCGAGCCGGAGAGTCTGGATCGGTCCTACCAGTGGGAACTGCTGGACGCACCGGATGGTGCCTCCGCCTCATTGTCAGAGAATGAGCGCCACGCGATGTTTACCGCCGAGAGGCCAGGCCGTTACCGGGTTGGCTTAAGCGTCTCCGACGGTGTGCTCACCAGCCATCTCGTCAGTCATGAAATCAATGTGGTTTCCTATCTGGATACCTATCTTCCCCACGCCAGCATTGGTGAGCACCGCTTGGTGGCGCCCGGGGAAAGTACGGACATTGAAATCCAGTGGCCTTTTGATCTCAAAGAACTACCCGGTGATCTGCGCCGGAAACTGGATTCGGTGGAGCGAAACTGGTCCTTGCTCAAGCAACCGGATGACAGTCGGGCTCGCCTGTCAGGTCGCGGCGATCAAGTCCGACTGGAGCCCGACCAGGAAGGCGAGTACATCCTGCAGCTGGCATTGAAGTATGAAGGCGACGTCTACCGTTTCCGTCGCAGTGTGCTGGCGACCAGCAATCCCCTGGGTGCCGGCTATATGGATGGTAATCGGGACCTGCTGATCAGTGACCGCACATCAACCTTCGTTATTCCCACGCCCGCCAAGGAAGGCCATATCGGCCATGATCCGAAAAGCGGGCGTCAGGTGGCTCGTGATCAACTGAATCTTTTTCTGGATCCGGAAGCGCGCCTGGGCCATCTCAATGAGCTGCTGCGACAGTACGATATGGGAGTCATCGGAATGATGGCAGGTACCAGCTCGGTACTGGTTCGGTTCCCGGATCCGGGGTCCATGGAGGCCTTGGGCGAACTGGCAGCGGCGCTGGAATCGTCACCGCTTGTTCAAAAAGCCAGCAAGAATGATCTGCTGAATGCTCCTGGCGACAGCAGTCGGGAACGCCCGGCCGTTGATTCCGGTGACGCGGTGCCCGGTGCCATCAACCCCAGTCTATCCACCCAGCGGCAGCGATTGCGGAGTCACCTCGCTGCGCGGGGGCATGGGGCCTGGGCCCATTCGGCGGCCTATGGCGATAGCCTTTCGGATCGGCCCTGGCTACTTATTGCGGATACATTCGGCGGAGGCGCCCCGGAGCAGCCCCACTTCAACGGTAGTTTCACGTCTTCGGATTACGTGACGGATGACTACGATGATCATGGCTATTTGGCGTTGGGGATCATTATCGGGGCACACGACAATATCGTCGGTGCCGGCGATGAGAACCACGCTGTAGGGATGTTCCCGGAAAGGCTGCGTATCCGTGCCGTGGATGATCAGAACTACAGCACGGCCTACGGGACGGTGAACGCCATCGTCGACCGGCTGGAAGATATCGACACACTCGACCCCAGTGCGAAAGTTGTTGTCAACACCAGCTTTTCCATGGAACCCAACTACGAAGCGTTAGTCAGCCCTTTGGCCTATGATTACGTCAGAGGAGTTCGAGGTGCAGGGATGGAAGATCGCATGTTCCACGCCACCTCGGCTGGCAATTTGCGTGACGATGAGAGTCAGAGCAACCTGGACTTCCCATCCCGTCTAACCAGCCCCTACGCTTACGCCACGCTAGGCTCACCGAGTATCGCGGTCGACTCGGAACCACCTCTGGACACCATTGCTGTAGTGGAAGATCGCAGATTTCTCAATGAGTCGGGCGGCGAGCGTTTCCTGCCGGGGTGCCTGACTTCCACTGCTCGATATGCGGGTAACGTGTCTGCTGTCAGTGGTAGTTGGACCATTGACGATGCCGCCGGGACCAGTGCCAGCTTCATGGGTGGCGCGTCCGCGGCTACGCCGCAGCTTGCGGGTGTGGCGGCAATGGTATGGGCGGCGGACAAGGATCTAGCTCCCGATGCCGTGGCCAACCGGGTTATGGCGTCGGCACGCCATGACCTGGATGATAATTGCAGCTTCAATCCACAGCCGGTGGTCGACGCCATCAACGCTGTCCGCTGGGTGGCAGATCCATTCGGACTTGCTTCGGCCTATCGACCGACGGGCATCTCCTCTGATCCTGGCGAACTGATGGATGAGGATGACCTTGTGGTCTTGCTGGAAGGACTCGATCGGGACTCGAGCCATGATTACGGAAACCATGCCAACGATTTCAATGTGGATGGCTATTCCGGAGGTGGCGATACATCCACGGGAACCGAAAAACTTGACTTAAGTGGGGATGGAAATATATCCACGGTTACCCAGTCCCTGGTAGGTTACATGCGCGAATTCGATGAGAGCGCGTTAACCAATCGGGATGTGCTTTGCCACGACGCTTATGATGATTCGCTTTATACAGGCTCGGAAACAGAGCGGAACCGATTGCTGGGGGAGCTCTGTGAAATTGTACGAATCCAGGTCGCCTCCCCAGAGGCGAACGAGTGCATTATGCACGGTGATCCTGTGGAAATGGTCTATTTCGCGGAAGTGGAAGCCCCTGTGCCTTTTGAAGTCACCACACTGGCCGACGATGATGTACTCGAGGGGCCTACGGGCTTCAATGGGCCATATTTCAGCTCCGTAAGCCATTCCATTACAGCGAATCACGAGCGCAGCCGGATAAAGGTCGAGCTGGAAGATTCTGATTCAGGTCTTTTTGCCCAGGACGAGCATACGCTTGATATTCAGTCCGGCATGCTTGATGTATGGATTGCTGGCGGCTCACCGCGTTATGTCAGGGTGGAAATGGATGGCGGCCAGAAGGTTGCCTCATCCACGTCATTGGCATCCAATGCGACTCTGCCGGAATGTTCTGATCCGGACAGTGATCGGGTCCCGGTAGAGGAGATCCAGTGGCAGAATGATAGTGGTGGTCCCCTTCTGGATGGAGGTGGTGCACCTCAGACTGGACAGAACGCTACGGTGCCCGGTGAGTACCTGCAGAATAGCGGTGGTGACTATTCTGCCCGCTCCGTATACGTCGCGCTTTCCTTTGAAGGTCAACAGGATGGCGATACGGTGGATTTGATTCCCTGTGCAGGGGGTATGGGGCATGACGACGATCTGCCAGAGGAGCTGGAAGGCTACATTGAGTGTCCCCGCGACGTATTCCTCGGTGAGGTTATGGAGGAACTGAAAGGAGCCTTTGGTACACCGTCATTGAGCGAGGTCCAGGACATTATTCGTGCTGCCTTGACCTTTGATTACGATTGGGACGTGACTGGAAGTGATGGGCCTCGCTGCTTCCCGACCTGGTGTGAACTGCCACCGGGTGGTAAGTGGGCATTGGATGACGCCTTCCGCGAACTGATCCATCAGGGCTATAGCCGCGATGCAGTTTCTCATCTGGATGAGATGGTCGATGTCCTTGATACGGTCGGCAATCCGGCACGAGCACGGGGTCAGTTGGCGACTATTATGGATCAGGCCCGCCAGGACCCGCTGGATTGGGCGGAATCGGAGATGCTGCTGACCGCATACAGCGTGGCAGTGGGCGCCTTGTCCTTTGGCGAGCCCGGGAGTGGCATGGATCCGCTTTGGGAGACATTAATGGACGGCCATGAACGCCAGGCTTTCTTCCGGAGCGAGTATGCAACCCGGCCGGCCCATGATGCCCTTGACGGCTTTATCTCAGCCGTAGCTGATGGAGCGTATGAGCCCCGCACCGAGAGTGAAGGATGGCTGGATTTTGTCCAGTTCGGTACCAGTGTAGGGAGCCTGCGGGCTTACCAGTCATTCAGCGAGGATGAGCCGCCGCACAAGGGTCGGTGATCCTGAAATACTGGACCAGTGAAAAGGTAGAGCCCCCGCCTGGTGCGGGGGCTTTTCTTCTCTGACCATGTTCCATTCATCGGTGGTAAATCGAGCGATATCACGGGCGCTCACAATCGAAATGTTTGTGAAAATATCTCAATTACGGTCTACACTCTCTAAAAATCGATAAGCGTGAGGCAACAATGTACCGGCCAGTACTTGTTGAGGCGCAGTTCAGCATGGAGGGGAAGGCGCATGTTTGATCACAACTATGTTGTCACCGTCATTAACACCTCAAAACGGAGCGGTAAAACCGAATTCGGGCGCAAGCCCGGGCCCACCAGGTTTTTGAAGGTGCCGGCGGATGAGGTGCAGTCTCCCAGCCACCAGATGCCAAAGGCGCAATGGGTGGATGAGGTGATTGCCAAGGCCACCACGGGCGAAGACCCCATGTCCGGCAACCCCACAGGTCACATCCTGCTTTTTATCCACGGCTACAACAATTCCCAAGAGGTGGTCATCCAGCGGCACCGCCGTTTGCAGGCGGATCTTCATGCTGAGGGCTTTCGGGGGCTGGTGGTAAGTTTTGACTGGCCCAGCGCGGAGAAGACCCTGCTCTACATGCGGGACCGGCGCTACGCCAAGCGGACCGCGGAACGTCTGACTGATGATTGCATCCGTTTGTTCTCCGCGTGCCAGGACCGGGGCTGCGATATCAGTGTCCATGTCCTGGGCCATTCCACCGGCGCACATGTGATTCGCCATGCCTTCGATGATGCCGACGAGTGCGAACCCATCAAGAACCGAGCCTGGAAAGTGGGCCAGATCGCTTTCATCGGGGGTGATGTCTCCAGTCGCTCCATGTCGGGAGATGATCCACGAGCCACCTCCATCTACCGCCATTGCTCACGGTTGACCAATTACCAGAGCGGCCACGATCGGGTCTTGAAGGTCTCCAACGCCAAGCGGGTGGGCCTGCGACCACGGGTTGGCCGGGTGGGTTTGCCGGACGATGCCCATGACAAAGCCGTCAATGTGGATTGCAGCGACTACTTCACCGGCCTCAATCCGGATGACCTGTCGGCCGGCGAGGATTTCTTCGGCAGCTTCCCCCATTCCTGGCATATTGGGAACCGCATGTTCGCCCGGGACCTGGCCTACACCTTGCAGGGCGATATCGACCGCTATTCCATCCCGACCCGCAAAAAACGGGATGGCCGACTCCGGCTCAAGCCTGAGGCGTAGTGCCATCCGTCCCTGTAGGGGGAGTATGGCGGGTATTTACGGAGTGTTACATTCGGAAACCATGGATTCAGCCAGTTCCAAGGCCTTCATTTCTTCAGAGGCGGTCAATACGTGGTCCGGGCTTCTGGCATATCTTGCCGGATTAGATTCACCCTGTTTGGAGGCTGCAGCATACCGATGCGTGAATGCTTCCATATGGCGTGCGGTGTCTGAGTCTACGCCGGGGTGATCAGAATATTCCATGCCCCGAACAAAGGGGTCATCCTCGGCAAAGCCTTCCCCCATGGTCTGCAGGGCCTCCACATGGCAACGGGCACGTAATTCCTCGGCGTAGCGTCGCTGCCGCTGGGCCATATCGCTGATGGTAGGCTCGTCTGAAACGGCCTCATAACCAGGGCCAATCGCCTGCGGAGAAAATGCCAGGGACACCATGGCTTCTTCCACACCGGCGTCTGCGGCTTCCCACTGCCAGCGATTGTACGATTTTGTCAGTGTGTCTTGATCCGCCAATTCGCTATTCCGGCATTGACCCTGGATCGCCTCAAAGCGATCGATCTCTTCCCTCAGTTCAATGCGTCGTTCCGGGTCTATAGCTTCCCCCAAGGCGTTTTGCCATATACGAATCCAGTGAATGCTGCCATTGCAGTACCGGGCAATCTGATGAAGTTCCCAGGCTGCCGTCCCGTCGCCAGCGTCAAAACGTTCCTTGAGCTGGTTCCTGTGTTGATCCAGGTCAATATCGGGATCGATCGCCAAGATGCTGTCCAGGTCTCTCGGGATATTGCTGGCTTGACCGGTCTCAAGCGGGGCGGACGAGTCGTCCCCGGCGTGATGAGCAGGCTTGTCCGCTTGAGTGGCTTGCTCTGGCTGAGCAAGTCTTGAATCCATTGAATCGTGCTCGTCGGGTGGCACCTTGGGTCCGCTGCCCATGAACCACCATATCAAGCCGGTGATCAGCGCAATCACAAGCACGGTTTTGATTGATGTTTTAATCATATCTATTACAAGCCGGTATTGTGTTTTTGAAGCTTTCTTTGCAGTGTACGCCGGTGCATGCCCAAGGCGCGGGCAGCCGCGGAGATGTTGCCGTTCTTGTCCCGCAGGACCCTTTGTATATGCTCCCATTCCAGTTGCCGGACGGACATGGCCTTGTCCACCTCGTCAGGCTCCGGGGTGATGGAAGTGCCCTCCAGGTGGAGCAGGATGGTTTCGGTATCGGCCGGTTTGGCCAGGTACTGGTCAGCGCCCAGCTTGACTGCTTCCACGGCCGTGGCAATAGAGGCATAGCCCGTCAGCATCAGTATACGGGTATGGGGGCAACGCTTACGCAGTCGGGGGATGAGCTGCAGGCCATCTTCATATTCGGCCAGTCTGAGGTCGACGATCATGCCCCAGGGGGATAGCGATGCCAGGGCATGCAGCGCCGCTTGGCCATCGGTTGCCGTATGAGCGGTAAAGCCCCGTTGCGTCAAGGCGCGGGCCAGAATACGACGAAATCGATCGTCATCATCAATG
Organism: Natronospira proteinivora; assembly: GCF_024170465.1. NCBI lineage: Bacteria > Pseudomonadati > Pseudomonadota > Gammaproteobacteria > Natronospirales > Natronospiraceae > Natronospira > Natronospira proteinivora. Next base: position 1,015,074 of record NZ_JALJYF010000002.1, read on the forward strand.
ATGAGCAGCGTCCTGCTTTCAGTCATGGCGTGTTGCCTCCTGCGTGGGCAATTCCACCCGAGCAATGGTGCCGCCATTGGCGCGATCGCGGAGTGTCAGCCGTCCCCCGTGGCGCCGGATCACCGATTCGGCCAGAAACAAGCCCAGTCCCCTTGGCCGTTCCCGGTTGATAGGCTCCTCCCTCTTACCGGCCTGGGATCGGGTGCTGTTCTGGATCCCCTGGCCCCGGTCACAGACCCGCAGAACGGCCTGGTCCCGGGACCAGGCAAACTGGACTTCCACCGGCGCCTCCCCCCACTCAAAGGCGTTATGAACCAGGCTGGCCATGGCTTGCAGCAGTCCGGCATCCATCAGGATCCGTGGTGCTGGGGTCGGGCCCCGCTGGCGGATGTTGGGTGGTGTACCTCCCAGGTCCCGCCAATACTGTATCAAGCGAGGAAGCAATTGATCCGCCGTCAGGCTTTCTCCCCGGTCAGCCCGCGGGTTGCCGGTGGCTTCCAGGCTGCGTTCAATGACCCGCTGACAGCGATTGATCTCGTGGGAGAGATCTTCAATGCGTTCCTGCTCCAGGGATGTTTTTGCATCCCGTGCCAGTTCATCCGACAAAATCTTGAGGCTGGCCAGGGGTGTGGACAACTCATGCGCGGTGCCGGCAGCCATGGCGCCCAGGGCCAGCAGGCGTTTGTCTTCCAGGGCCTGTTTCTGCTGCTGGGCAAGGGCAAGTTCTCGCGCACGCAGGGTCTGGGAAAGCCGACCCCCGATACCGGCGATCAGCACGGCCGCTGCCACAAAACCCACCCACATGCCGGTCAGATGGATATTGAATCGATGATCCATTCCGTGCTCGAGACTGCCTGGCAGCGGCAAGTAAATGGCATACAGCAGGGAATATATGCCAATGGCCAGAATCGCCATTAGGATCGTGCCGGGCAGCGGGAGTCGAATGGTGGCCAATGCTACGGGGATGAGCAGCAGAAAACCCAATGGATTCTCATGGCCACCGCTCAAGGCCAGAACCAGGCCGACGCCCAGCAGGTCCAGGCCCAGCTGCACCGTCAGGCCAACGCTTCCCCGATGTCTGCGTCCCATCAGCAAGGTGATGCTGATCAGCGCGGGCCAAAGCAGACAGATGGCGAGCGCCAGGCTCGTGATGGGGATATCCAGCCACAAGCGCGCCGCCAATAGGGACAGAAAGAGGAGCCCAAAACTGCCTGCTCGAGCCAGCAGCAGGCCCCGTATTTCCTGTGCCACTGCTTGTGGCCTTTCGCTGCGATCGCTCATAGGATCTCATTATACGATGCCCCGCAAACAGTGGGGTGCGACATCATGTCGCATCCCCAATCCGCGATGATCTTTATAGAATCCCCTCCCGCGCCAATCAAGGACTTACAGAGGTGGATTAATGCGTCAAAGCCATGTAGCAAACGTGATTCTGGGTATTGCTCTTCTCATTTTGTCCGGCACGGTCAGTGCCCATTGGACCAGTGATCGACCCGATGGGCATGCGCCCATGGGTGTGATGGCCGACCATGTCCACAGCCGGGGAGAGTGGATGGTCGCCTTGCAACATAGCCGTATGAGTATGTCCGGCTTGCGGGATGGCAGTGATTGGGTCTCGCCCATGGCCGTCCAGGAGGATTACCACGCCGCGCCCCTGGGCATGGATATGGACATGTCCATGTTGATGCTCATGTATGCCCCCAGTGATCGGTTGACGCTCATGGGCATGTTGCACCACATGGACAGCAGCATGGAAAGCGCCATGCATGGCATGGGCAGTTCCATGGAAACCAGTGGTCTGGGCGACTCATTCCTGGGTGGTATCTACAAGGCCCTGGACGCCGACGGCCAACAGCTGCTGATTAATTTCGGCGTCAGTCTGCCCACCGGCAGTATCGACGAAGATGTACCCATGATGGGCATGGACATGCGCGCCGGCTATCCTATGCAACTCGGCTCGGGTACCTATGATCTCATGCCGGGTATGACCTGGCTGGGTCAGGGTGATCATTGGTCCTGGGGGGCACAGGCCATGGCCACCTTGCGTTTGGGCAGCAATGATGAGAGCTATACGTTGGGGGATGAGTTCAACTTGACCGCTTGGGCGGCGCGCCGCCTGACATCATGGCTAAGTCTTTCCGCTCGCCTGGAACAGACCCAATTCGGCAATGTGGATGGTGCCGATCCCGCCATGAATCCGGACATGAACCCGGCCGCCGATCCCCGCAATCAAGGCGGTGATCGAACCCAGCTGGGTGTCGGTGCCAATATCCAGTTCTCCGGTGCTCTCAGTGGCCATCGCCTGGGCCTGGAGTACATCGAGCCCATTCGGGAGCGATTGGATGGTCCCCAGATGTCCGTGGATAGCACCGTGGTCCTCGCCTGGGAGCTGGCCTGGTGACGGGCTGATTGCGGGGAAAGGAGTAAGCTTGACCCGTTCCCCGCACAAGCGGACGATGGATCGCCTACCGTTCGGGTATTGCCGATCACTCGCTTCCGAGGCCTTGCTCACATGCGCGTCTTTAATAATCCGGTAGGGTCCGGCTCGCTCTGGTTCGATAATCTCACCACGGCCGAGGGCACGCCCGTGGCCTATGATCCCCAGGCCCGGGCGTTCCTCCCCATGCCGCCCTTTTGTGCGAACCGGGAGCGGATTGGCTGCAACTGGATTGCGCCCAAGGAAGGGGCCTTTTGCCGGTCCTGTGCCATGACGGCGCTGGCGCCGGATCCTTCCATCCCGGGTGCCATACCCAACTGGGCCCAGACCGAGGCGGCCAAACGCTGGGTGCTGGACAACCTGGGCCGCTGGCACTGGTTCCGGCCGGAAGATCCGGGGGCACCGCCGGTGTTCCACCTGCTCGCCGAAGGCCCTACGCAGGTGCTCATGGGCCATGTGGAAGGGGTGGTGACCATCAGTGTGGCCGAGGCCGACCCGGTGGTACGGGTGACCCGCCGCCAAGCCCTGGATGAGCCTTACCGCACCATGATTGGTCATATGCGCCACGAGATTGCCCATATGCTCTGGTGGCGTCTGAGCCTACGGGAGGATTTCCTGGAGGCCTTCCGGGCCATGTTCGGAGATGAGCGGGCGGATTATCAGGCCGCCCTTCAGCGTCATTACCATGATGGCCCGCCCGCCGATTGGCGGGATCGCTTTCTGACGTCCTACGCCTCCTGCCATCCCCATGAAGACTGGGCGGAGACAGCCGCCCATCTATTGCATCTGACCGACATCACCGACAGCTGCGTGGCGTCCGGCTTGTCCTCTCCCGACCAGCCCACCCCGGGCTGGGACCCCTACGCGGAACCGGATACCGAGCGATTGCTTCATATCGCGGCTTCCCTGACGGTGCGGGTCAATCACGTCAACCGCTCCATGGGATTATCGGATCTTTATCCCTTCGTGCTGTCCGGCCCGGCCCGACGAAAACTTGCCTTCGTCCATGACTGGTTGCGGCGGGGGGCCCAGGGGCTCTGATACAAAATCTCTTGCGGCGTTATTCTGGACATGATTGTTCGAATTACTGTCTAGATCATTGAAAAAGAAAAGGAATAGCATTTCCCCTGGAGGCTGACCTTCCAGGGAAAGACCCTTATTTCGGGAACAAGATCCAATTATTGAGTGTCGCGACTTGTGGAAGGGGGTAGTTCTTCTACACTGAATTTGTGTGCTTACTGTTGAGTCATGTACAAAATTCGTAACGATCCTATGTATTGGGGGTGGTATGCCTGCTTCTCAGCTGCATTCCTACAAAGAACAAGACCGACTTGCGGCCCTGCATTCCCTTAACTTGCTTGAACCCGAGCAGGATGACCGCTTTGACGTTTACCCACGAATTCTATCCAAGGCCATGCGGGCACCCATTGCCTTTGTCGGCTTTATGGATGCAGACCGGCAGGTACTGACCTCTTGTCTAGGCCTTGGTTCTCGCGAAACGCCTCGTGAAGAGACCTTTTGCACCCATGTGTTGGACGAAGGGTTCATGGTTATTCCCGACGCCACCCAGGATTCCGTGTTTGCCAATAAACCGGCGGTTGTTGGAGACGAGCACATCCGTTTCTATGCCGGCTCGGTGATCAAGGATCCCAATGGCTACCCGGTCGGTACGCTTTGCGCGCTTGATCGCGAGCCTCGTGGAATCAGCAAGGATGAGGAAGCGCTCCTGCGTGATCTGACCGAGCTTTTGGAGGCAGATCTATTCTGGCAGAAAAAGCTGAAATCGGCGAAGCAAGATCTGCTTGAAAATACCTTTCATGACCCGGTTACCGGGATGGCAAGAGACGCTCTCTGTCACAAGAGCATTTCATCGCTGGTCGAGGACGCCAAGGATTCTGGCTCACGCGTGGCTGTTGCAACCGTTCACTTTCCACGCTATGACGAATTGGTGGGAACCTATGGACAGGAAATCGCTGACAGTGCCGCCCGTGAGCTCGCACAAAGGGCACGTGAGGTGACCAGCCCCGACGGTGTTTTGGCCCGACCGGAGTCTGATCGTTTCGTGCTTGCTCAACCTGGTCTGGCAACGCCGGAAACAGGGGTTGACTGGGCCTACAGATTGCACAATTCCATCAGTGCCCCGGTTCATGTAGAAGATGGACGTAGGGACGTTAAGGCGTCCATGGGAATTGCCATTGCGCCAGACGATGGCCAGGACAGTGAGCAGCTGCTCCGCTGTGCGCGCCTGGCCATGCGGATACGGTCGGGGCCCGGTCTTCAGTTCTATGCGGCCCAATCGGACAAACATATTCGGCGCCGGGACCGGGTAAGCAGGCACCGCGCCACGGCACTGGAAGACGATCTGTTGGAGTTACATTACCAGCCCATTTACGATGGCAAGACTGGGCGCGTGGTGACTTTTGAGGCATTGGCCCGTTGGAATGATGCCGAGTTGGGTTTTATTAGCCCGGGTGAATTTATTCCGCTGGCTGAAAAAGACAGCACGTTGAGCAGGGTGCTCACGCGCTGGGTTTTGGAAAGGGCTATTAAAGATGCAGAGTACTGGAACCGGAATGCGGATGAGCCGGTGAAGGTTAATGTGAATATCGCGGGGCCAGAGTTCTGCCAAGATGATTTTCTTCAATTGGTGGAAAACGCTTTGCGATTTTCCCATTTGAATCGTGAATTCTTGGTTTTGGAAATAACCGAGGAAACAATTATTGAGGATATTGACGGCGCCATTGAGTCAATAGGGAAATTGCGCGCGGCCGGAATCAACGTGGTGCTTGATGACTTTGGTACTGGCTATTCCTCACTAAACTACCTCCGAAAACTCCCCCTTGACGGGCTGAAGATTGACCGTTCCTTTGTGGAGGACTTGCCAGAAGATCGTGCCTCTAGTGATGTTGCAGCTGCAATCGCCGGTATTGGTAAGGCACTGGATATGCGTGTGGTTGCCGAGGGCGTCGAGACCGAAGCTCAGAAGGCACTTCTCTGTGATCTGGGCTGTGATAGTCTGCAGGGGTTTCTGTTTAGCAAGGCAGTACCGGTAAGCCAAGTCAGCAGCCTTTTTAAGTCGACATGGTGATTGCATCTCGTATGAATTAAACAATAGCAACCTTGGCGCGACAAAGGAACGCTGCAGGGCGAAGCCCAGTAATAACATCAGCTTGGTAAGCCCCCCACCCATGGTGGTAGTATCCGCTTGAGGATCTCAGAGCTGTATCAATGCATGTCCCTCCCGCCCGCGGCACCCACCCCATGATAAAAGCCGAACTGATTCCACGATTTGGCCAGGCGGTGGTGGTGCGCGACCCCGGAAACGGCTCCGTTCTTACTTGAACTAACCAATCATTGGAAGGATCCCATGTTTCTTGTTGATGAACCGTATGTCTCCGATTTTTTAAAGCAGACCCTGCATGATTATTCCCTGCCTGTGGTGGATACACCTGTCGCTCGGGAGCTGGCACTGACACCCGGTACGCCCATGATTAGCGAAGCGCAAGCTGCGGCCATGATGGCCGAGTCCGACACGCCCAGTGTCTGTACCACCTCGGAGAATGCTTTCGCCTGGATAGCCCGCCAGTCAGGCTTTTCCGATCTGTCCCGGAAGGTCGACTGTTTCAAAAACAAGGCCGCTTTTCGTCGCTTGACCCAGCCCCTGCTGCCGGACTTCGCCTTTGCCGAGATTCGAACCGATGATCTTGCTGCCTTTCCGATTGAAACCATGCCACTGCCCTGCATCATCAAGCCGACGGTGGGCTTTTTCAGCCTGGGAGTGCATAAGGTCGCATCCGTAGCCCAGTGGCCGGATACTGTGGGCAAGATCTTGTCAGAGATCGAGCATATTCATCATCTCTACCCCACCGAAGTGGTGAATCTTGAGTCCTTTCTGTTGGAGGAGTGTATCGAGGGGGAGGAGTTTGCCGTTGATGCCTATTTCAACGAGCAGGGCGAGCCAGTGATTCTGGGGATTTGGCAACATCGATTTTCCTCTGATGAGGATGTGGGTGATCGGGTCTATTCCACCTCGAAAGCATTGATGGAGACCCATCTACAAGACTTCGAAGCCTTTGTAGGTGAGATTGGTCGCTTGGCCGGGATTAGGGACTTCCCTCTTCACATTGAACTGAGGCGAACTCCGGACGGGGCCTTGAGATCCATTGAGGTCAACCCTCTGCGCTTTGGAGGCTGGTGTACCACCGCCGATGGTACCTACAAGGCCTATGGCCTGAATCCTTATGTGGCCTACCACAATCAGCAACGTCCCAATTGGGATGCCTTGCTGAAAGACCAGGATGGTAAGGTCTACAGCCTTGTGGTGCTGGACAATTTAAGCGGCATTCGCGGCAAGGATATCGCGGCCTTCGACTACGAGAAATTGCTCGACCTGTTCGACAAGCCGCTGGAACTGAGAAAAGTGGATTTCCGTCAATTTCCGGTATTCGGTTTCCTGTTCGTCGAGACGACGGACTGGTATGCCCATGAGCTGGAAACTATCCTGCATTCCAGCCTGAGGGAGTTCATTCAGCGCCGATAATGTCACGGCCTTATTGTTAAAGCACTCCCTTGTCACGGGCAAGATTCACTGCCCAGTAAACGGACACGCTTGAATCGATCAATATGTGTCCCATGATTTTGATTATTCTTTGGATTGGCTGGGAACTCTCAGTAATATGTTCGGTCTTGGCTTGAAGTAGCTTAATCCCCCGATCCGCTCTCTTTAGTCCCTGGAGACAGTGAAATGCGAATGGCTCAACCGATGATCTCTGCACTTTTTCTCGCCATGATGGTCTCGACCGCAACGGCCAGCGAACGCAGTATTGCGGTCGATGATGCCGTGGTGACCGAGCATGCCGTGCGAATCGGCGGTGAGCGGGTGCGCTATTCGGCCACCACCGGGACCCAGCCGACCTGGGATGAGGACGGCAATCCGGATGCCACGCTTTTCTATACTTATTATCAACGCACCGACGTGCGGGACCAGGATGAGCGGCCGCTGCTGATTTCCTTCAATGGTGGGCCGGGTTCGGCGTCGGTGTGGATGCATGTGGCCTATACCGGGCCGCGCGTACTGGAGATCGATGACGAGGGTTATCCGGTGCAGCCCTATGGGGTGAAAGACAATCCCTATTCCGTGCTGGATGTGGCCGATATCGTCTTCGTCAATCCGGTCAATACCGGCTACTCCCGGGTGGTGCCTGATGAAGACGGCGAGAAGCTGAGTCGAGAGGAGCAGAAAGAGCGATTCTTTGGGGTTAATGCCGATATCGAGTATCTGGCCGAGTGGATCAATACCTTCGTGACCCGCAAGGAGCGCTGGAGTTCACCCAAGTACCTGATTGGTGAAAGCTACGGCACCACCCGCGTGGCGGGCTTGGCCCTGGAGCTTCAAAACAGTCAGTGGATGTATCTCAATGGGGTGATTCTGGTTTCACCCACCGACATGGGCATCGATCGGGACGGTCCGGTCAAGGCCGCCAACCGGCTTCCCTATTTTGCCGCCACCGCCTGGTATCACGAGATGCTGGATGATGATCTCCAGGAACAGGATCTCTATGAGCTCCTGCCCGAGGTGGAAGACTTTACCCTCAATGAGTACCTGCCGGCCCTGGCTCAGGGAGCCTATCTGGATGAGGATAAGCGCCAGGAGATTGCCGAGCAAGTGGCGCGTTATTCCGGCCTGTCCATCGACAGCGTACTGGGCAGCAACCTGGACATCGATACGGCCTTTTTCTGGAAGGATCTGCTGCGCGAGGAAGGACGGACTTTGGGGCGGCTGGATTCCCGCTATCTGGGCATTGACCGTAAGCGAGTGGGTGATCGGCCGGATTATTGGGCCGAGCTGACCGCCTGGCTGCATGCCTTTACCCCGGCGATTAACCACTACATTCGCAGCGAACTCGAATACGAAACGGACATCAAGTACAACGTGTTCGGGCCCGTCCATCCTTGGGACCGGCAGAACAACGAGACCGGTGAGAATCTGCGCCAGGCCATGGCCCAGAACCCCTATCTCAATGTCTTGTTCCAGGCCGGCTACTATGATGGCGCCACCAACTACTTCGATGCCAAGTACAGCATGTGGCAGCTGGACCCCAGTGGCGAGATGAAAGACCGCCTGGACTTCAAGGGTTACCGCAGTGGCCACATGATGTATCTGCGCTACGAAGACCTGCGCAAGTCAAATGAGGATCTACGCGAGTTCATCCTGGAAGCCATTCCGGAAGAAGGCGAGCCGGCCCGTTACGATTAATCAGCCCTGTCGCGTTGACGCATCTGTTCAATACGTGATGGCTCGCTGCAGCGTATGTTCCAGGCCTGATGTCATGTATCCAATTGTAACAGGAGTTGCTCATGATCCGACGCGTTAATCCAGGCGACATGGACTCAATCATCGATATTTGGCTGCAGGCGTCAATTGCCGCGCATGATTTTATTGATGCCGAATTCTGGCGGTCGAAGACCGAAGCCATGCGTGAAGTATATATTCCCGGTTCCGAGACGTATGTCTACGATGACGGTCAATCGGTCAAGGGGTTTTTCTCCTTATATGGAAACCAGCTTGCCGCCTTGTTCGTGGCCCCCGCCTGTCAAGGCCAAGGCATGGGCCGCGTTCTGCTAGAGCGAGCCAAGCAACTACGCCGAGAGCTCACCATCGATGTCTACAAGGAAAACCGGAAGACAATCGAATTTTATAAGCGCTCTGGATTCGAGGCGGTGACGGAGAAAGTCTGCGAACACACTGGGCATTGGGAGCTAGTGATGAAGCGTCGGCAACGTTAATGTTAACCCTGCTATACGCCAAGCGGTTACTGTCCCTTAAGGTCCGACCAAGCGGGTGTTCAGGGTGAGAAACCGCACCTACTGCGCCGGGCCTTCCGGCCGGGCGCAGTAGGTCATGGCACTTGCCGGAAACCGCCGTGCCAGCAATGGCGAATGTTACCCGAATGGACGGTTAATCGGGAAACATGTCATAAAATTTGACAGTGGTTAAGCCCGTTTCGCGCACCAGGGTATGCGCTACAAGCCCGGCAAGTCCCGGAAAGTGCGCCTTCACGAGGCTTGGCAGCAAGTGGTGATCACTGGCATGGAGGTTGCATTTTCTCCGTTGCGGCTCAAGATCTGACGTGCAAGCAGCGAGGAGGTCATTATGACGATCCGCAAAACCCTTTCCATCGCAATCGGTGCCAGCTTTCTGGCAAGCCCACTGGTGATTGCTCAACCTCAGCAGGAGCAACCACAACAACAGCCTCAGGAGCAGGAAGCTCAGCCCATGGAGCAGCAGCAAGAGGCCCAGGATATTTCTGATGAGCAAATCGAGCAGTTTGTGGAGGCCTATGCTGAAGCCAAGGAAGCCCGCGAGGAATATACCGAGAGGGCCCGTGAGGCAGACGAACCACAGGAAGCACAACAGCTTCGCCAGCGTGCTAATGAGGCCGAGACGGAGGCGATTCGGGATGCAGGCATGGATGTGGATGAGTATCGCGACGTCGAGATTGCCATGCAGACCGACCCGGACATTCGTGAAGAGGTCCATGAACGACTGGAGGACAAGGGCGTAGAGGTGGCAACCCGCCGGTGACGGCCGGATTGTTCAATCTGACAGTAACCCTTGATACAAGGCCCCGCTTCGGCGGGGCCTTTTTATTTCGCCAAATTCGGCATCCTGAAACGGATGCCGTACCTACCTTGCCTTCTTCTCCCAGCATCGATAGAGTGCCCACAAAATGGGGATTTATAACCCTGCCGGGAGGGGGAGCAGGTGCGAAAACTTGTCTATGGTCTCATCGCTGTGCTGGTCGCGGCCGGCGCCTCTTACTATTACCAGGTCCACCAGATCAATCGTGCGGTGGATGATATTGGCCGCCAGCTTGCGCCGTTTGGCCGCCTGGAGCATGGCGGCGCCAGTTTTTCCCTTTCGGGTGAAGCCCGTATCAACCGTCTGCGCTTCTTTCCCCATGAAAGCCATGAGGATATTGCTGTCCGCCGGGCTGCCATCCGGACCGGCGGGCTGTTCAATCTGATGCAGATCAACCAGACCCTGCAGGAAGGCCGACTTCCCTCGGAGCTCGGTGTTTCTCTTCGTGGTGCGCGGCTTCCTTTCGATAGCTTCATGTTTGAGTCAATGGAGGAAGGGGGCCTTGGCATGGGACTGCCATTCGAAGCGGCTGGCTGCGGTGATCGCCTGGTTTTCAGTAGCCGAGATATGACCCGAATGGGTTTCTTTACCTTCACGGGCTTCATTGATATGGGGTATGAGACAACGGGTAATATTGATGCGATCAATTGGTCACTGGATGCCGTCGCGGAAGGGATCAGTCGAACGTATTTCAGTGCCAGTATGGAAATGGACGCCCATTCCGATCATCTTCAGGACTTGTATATGGCAGCAACTTCCATGTATATCGGCTCGGTCAACATGGAGTATGAAGATCTCGGCTATTATGAGCGAGTCATGGAGTTTTGCGCCGATGAAATGGATATGCCGCTGGACGAATACATTGATCATCATGTGGAGCAGTGGCAGTTACGTTGGCTGGAGGAAGGCTTGGTGGCCGGTCCGGATATGGTGGCCGCCTACAGAGAATTCCTTGACGATCCCGGCATGTTGAGTGCTCAGATTATCCCCACGGGTGATGTGTTCAGCCTCTTCGCGCAAGGCGTTTCTCTCTCTCGTCTGCTGAGAAATCTCAATATTAGCGTTTCCATTGAAGGGCAAGATCTGGGCCGCCTCGACCTGCGGACAGCAAGCCGTGAAGAGCAGGAAGCGTTGACCGGTGCCAGGCGGTCCTGGACCAGAAGCGATGACGGTGATTCTGCCTCCACGGAGGATGATGAAACTGGCCAGCTTGTCCAACCTGGCTGGAAGACGGTATCTATCGATGATATTGCCCAACATCGAGATGCTTCGGTGAGGATCACGCTTCAGGATGGGCGGGAGAGAGAGGGCCGCTTGAAAGAAGTCGAGGGGGGACAACTTATTATCGAGCGCCGTATGCGGGGTGGGTATATGGAAGTGCCTGTCCGACATTCCGATATCGAGGATATACAGGTTTGGTACTAGATGCCTTCGGCGAAATGATGCGCCTGCTAATGATTTAATGGAGGTGGCCAGGGATGTTTGCCGAAGTGCTGTTTCTCGGAATAGCCTGTTTGCTTGGTTATCCGGTGGGTTATTGGCTTTATCTCCATATTCCAAGCTTGCCCAAGTCGGACAGCTATCTCACTGCGCTGCTGTGTTTCGCGCTGACTGTCTTTCTCCTGGGATTGAGCTTTCTGGGGAGTGACTTCGGAATGCCCATTGTTACCCCCTTGCAGAACGGGGAAGCGGCAAGCCCTCTGTCCGTATTTGTTTTTTGTCTAGCGTTCTGTTCCGTCACCGCTCAGCTGACCATGATTCGGCTGAAGCGGCTTGGCATTGAAAAAAAGCCCGAGCAAACCCCCGAACCTGAGCCGCAATGGCTGGTAGTCGAGCGTGAACGCATGGCAAGGCATTCCAGGCGAGAAGGTCATTCTGATTCGAATCACTGAAACTGGTCTCGGCAGAGTACCTGTTCGATGAATCAGCCAAAAAGAACCAGCCCCGGCACAGGCGGGGGCTGGCTTGGCTGTTTTAGCTATGGAAAGCCTTTATCAAGGCCTTATTCGGCTTTTGCCCGGGCCTGGTTTTGATTGTAGTTTTCCAGGCCCATTTTCTCGATCAGCTCCAGCTCCGTCTCAAGGAAATCATAGTGTCCCTCTTCATCGGCGATCAAGCCGGTAAAGAGATCCCGGGAAGCGTAATCCTGAACCTTTTCACAGTGGGCCGCCGCTTCACGGTAAAGCTTGATGGCACTGTCTTCGGCCTTGAGGTCATTTTCCAGAATTTGCTTTACATCCCGCCCGATAAGCATTTCATCCAACCGTTGCATCTCCGGATGACCTTCCAGGAATAGAATGCGCTTGATCAGGGTCTCGGCGTGGTGCATCTCGTCCTTTGCGTGGGCAAAGCCGATGCTGTAGAGCCGCTCCAGGCCCCAATCCTCCAGTAGATGGGCATGCAACACGTATTGGTTGATGGCGGTCAGTTCGCTGCGTAGAGCACGATTCAGGTAGTCCAGTACACCGCTGTCACCTTTCATGGGGCCTCCTTGGGTGTGGGCATCAGACTTGTCATGACTTCATGTTACGCCCGGCTGTCTCCCCAGCCAAGGGGTGTCAGCTGAGCCCCTATCGCACAGGCCGGTACCTGTCCGAAAAAAGGGAGGCATTCTATCGAATGCCTCCCCTGATATTATCATCCTATTATTGTTTACAAGGATGGTGTTAGCGCTGGATGCCTTCCACGGAGATGCTGAGTTTTACATCTTGGCCAGCATCCCCAAGGTTGCCTTCTTCATCAATGCCAAAGTCACGCATGTCGAACTTGGTGGTGGCATAGAAACCACGACGGATGCCACCCCAGGGGTCTTCCCCGGCCCCGATATGTTCGACATCGAGGGTCACTTCCCGGGTGGTGCCGTGGAGGGTCAATTCACCAGTGACCGTGCCGTTGCCGTCACTGTCCAGCTTGCTCTCGGTGCTGACGAAACGGGCCTCCGGATACTCATCCACATGCAGGAAATCGTCACTACGCAGGTGGCGATCCCGCTCGGCATGGTTACTGTCAACACTCTCGGTCTGGATAGTGATTTCCGTACTGGCGGCTTCCGGGTCTTCCGGATCAAAGCTGAAATGGCCGTCGAAATCGTTGAAGCGGCCATGCAGCCAGGCGAAACCAAGGTGATTCACCTTGAAGTCGATAAAGGCGTGCTGACCTTCGGTATCGATGTCATAGGTCGCCGCCGTGGCGGCGGCCGGTGCCAGCAGCAGGGCTGCCAGTAGGGATGTGAGCTTGTTGATCTTCATTCTTTCTCTCCTCCGTTTGTAACTGACTGACGGGGTGACAGACCCAGCATGCGCCGGAGCGTGTCATCCCGATTGAAAAAGTGATGCTTGAGCGCGGCGGCGGCATGGATCACCACCAACGCCATGAGAATCCAGGCCGTCCATTCATGCCAGGCGCCCGCCACGGATTCCTGCTGTTCCACCACCGCCGGCAGGGCGGGAATGTCGAACCAGCCAAATACACTGATGGGCGCTCCACGGGCGGTGGGAATCATGTAGCCGCTGATGAGAATGCCGAACAACAGCAGATAGATGCCGATATGGGCCAGGTGGGCGACACGGGCCTCCCAGGGGCGGGTCCCCGGCGCCGGTTTGGGCAGCGGATTGATCAGTCGCCAGATCACCCGAAAGATCACCAGTCCGAAGAGTATCATGCCAGCGGATTTGTGAATCCACGGGGCCCGGTTATACCAGCCATCGTAATAGCCCAGCCCTACCATCCAGACCCCAAGGGCGAACAGGCCGATCACAGACAGAGCTGTGATCCAGTGCAGGGCCACATGAATGAGGCCGTAGCGATCCTCGCGGTTACGCCAGATAGCCATAATGCCGTGATTCCCCTATTACCCGCACCATCAAGCACTTAGCCCAATAGTACGATATCGTACCAAATAGTCAAGTCTGGTCTAGACCCTAAACATAGACCATGTTCGGTCATTGCCCCAGGATGGTGTGTCAAAAGGCTGGCGAATACCGACCTCGCGGGTACCTGCAGTGCGTCGAAGCCACTGTTGACATGAGGTGCCCATTGACACGGGAATGGGGCCCGTTGATTCCCTTCTCGCTTGATTGCTTTCCTCGCTCTCAGTACCTTATGCCGCCTTTCCTTTCCTGACCCCGGGAGGCGTTTCGTGCCGGTTTTTCCTTTGCGACTGTGCGCTTTTCTACCGGCCTTGATGTTTGCCGGATTCATGGTGGTTGCCCCGTGTATGGTGGAAGCTGGAATGCCGCCGGATGTGCCGCGTACCGAGGCAGCCATCACGGTGGATGGGCAGCTGGACGAGGCCGCCTGGTCCGAGGCCTTGGTGATGGAACTGCCCTATGAGACTTCCCCGGGGGAGAACATCGAGGCGCCGGTGCGCACCGAGGCCCTGCTGATGTACAGCGATACCCATCTCTATGTGGGGTTTCGGGCCTATGACCCGGATCCGAGCCGGGTACGGGCCTATTATCGTGAGCGGGATGACATCTTCGGTGATGACATGGTCTCGGTCACCCTGGACCCCTACAACGGCCAGCGCCGGGGGTATCAGCTGTTCGTCAATCCCCTGGGGGTGCAGTCGGATCTGTTCATCAATGAACTGGCCGGTACCGAGGACAGCAGTTACGAGTTTATCTGGGAATCAGCCGGGCGACTGACCGAGGACGGCTATGAGGTGGAGATTGCCATTCCCTTCAGTTCTCTGCGCTTTCCCGCCAGTCAGGATCCCATGACCTGGGGCCTGGACCTGGTTCGTTTTTATCCCCGTGACTACAGTCGCCGCTTTGCGCTGAGCCCCCTGGCGCGGGGCCAGGATTGTTATCTCTGTCAGGTGCAGCAGGTTCGCGGGTTTGCCGATACCCGCAGTGGCCGCAGTCTGGAGCTGACCCCCGAGCTGTCCCTGGGACAACGTACCTTTCCAGCGGAGTCCGGCACCGGCATGTCCCGTGAGCAGGACAGCAATCTGGGCCTGACCGCCCAATGGGCCATTACGCCGGGCTTGACCCTTACCGGCACCGTGAACCCCGATTTCTCTCAGGTGGCGGCGGATCCTTTGGAGCTGGATGTCAATGAACCTTTCGGTGTCCAGCGTGAGGAGCGCCGCCCCTTTTTCCAGGAGTCGGCGGATGTCTTTCAGACACCCATGGAGTCTGTGCAGACCCGCAACCTCATCGAGCCCTCCGCCGGTCTCAAATTGGCCGGCCAGTTGGGTGCCCAGGCCACGGGGCTTTTCCATGTGCGGGATCGTCAACTCAATCTGATTCGCCCGGGGCCGGAATCCGCCGATTTCCTGCGCCTGGATCAGGCCAGTGAGTCCACCGCCTTTCGTTTACGTCGGGATGTCCTGGCTGATTCCGGCGTGGGCATGCTGGCGACCCACCGCTCCGCCGAGGACTACGAGAACACGGTGTTGAGTGTGGACGGCCAGCTGCGCCCCAGCCGCCGGGACACCCTGCGCTATCAGTGGGCTCGTAGTGAAACCCGGGATGTATTGTCCACCGATGATGGTGAGGAGCCGCCTGGTACTGACCAGGGCCAGGCCCGTTACCTGAATTACCAACATGAGCGGCGCAATGTGTATGCCGGTCTTAGTCATGACCACCGGGATGCCGAGTTTCGGGCCGATCTGGGCTTCATGCCCCAGACCGGTTTCCAGGAGAATGCCGGCTGGGCGGGGGCCCGCTGGTTTGGTGGCGGTGTGGGCATGCTGGATGAAGTGGACTTTCAGTTGAGTCATCGTCGCAGTGATACCAGCGAAGACAATCAACCCTTGCTGCGAGAGGACCAGGCGGAGTTGGGTCTCAGTGGTATCTGGCAATCCAGCCTGGATCTGTCCGGCGAACGCTATGAGCAGTGGCATGGCGGGCAGCGTTTTGATGGCGACCGCTGGTCCGCTCGATTCCAGTTCGAGCCTCTGAGGGGACTTAGCCTGGAAACCGAGGCAAGCGGTGGGGATCAGATTGATTTTGTGGGGCTGCGTGATGGTCAGTTCGGGCGAAAGGCTCATCGCTTGCGTGCTGACATCGGCCGCCATGTGGAAGTGGATCTGCGTTACCAGCGGGAATATCTGGATTTGGCCGCCGGACGTCTGTACACGGCCACTACCCAGGAGTTACGGGCCGGTTGGTATCTGGGTCTGCGCACTTCCTTTCGTTTGATCTCCCAATGGTCGGAAGTGGAACGAAACAGCGCCCTCTATGGGGAAGGAGAAGGAGAGGACGAAACCGTTTGGGCCAATCAGGCCACCTTCACTTGGCGCCTGGATCCCCGCTCTGAATTCATTGCCGGTTTTTCCGATCGACGCAGTGGGCAAAGCAGCGAGGAATTATCCCTGGATGGTCGTCGGGTTTTTATAAAGATGAGTTACGCTTGGCAGATCTAGCAGTCAATCCCTTGAATCATCGGCAAGACCCCGGCCAAAGTGCAGCAAAGAGACGGGCCCGGGCAAGCCGTACGATCCCCGGCGCTCGCCGCACCGGGGATCGTCGGTTTCTTAAAGCTGATCCGCGATGCCGCTAAGGGTCTCACTCAGGCGCCGCAGGCGCTTGTCGGTGATTGTATTGCTGTCACCTGCTTTCTGATGGAGGGAGCGGGCCATGTCACGCAAGGTGGCTACTGCTTCGCCATTGTCCTCTGCCTGAGCCCCATCATCACTGAGTTCATCAAGCAGGGACCTCAGGGTCGTGATGCGGTCTTCGGGCAGATCCTGGCCGCGTGCCAGTTGGTCCAGATAGGCCTGGGCCACCATCGGCTCATCCGGCCAGTGGATGCGGGTTTGCTTCTGGGGGTTGAATACCGAACCTTCAGCGGCCCGCTTGGCTGCCTGGATTTCGTTCTCGGACAGGTAATCACTGGGAGTCAGCCGAAACACATCCAGCCCCCGGGCGATCTCGGTGCCGTAGATGCGGTCCTGATGCCAATAGGTGGACCAATAGCCGCCCATCACCAGTTCCTCTTCATCGATGGGGCCGCGAGCAAAGAAGGCAATCTCCTTGGGATTGGAGGCATCGGTGAAATCCACCAGTGATATGCCGCCCTGGTACCAGGCCTGAACGAAGAGATCCCGGCCCGGTACCGGCACGATGGATCCATTGTGGGCGACACAGTTTTCCTGCTCACTCTGGGGTACCGGCAGTTTGTAGTAGCTGCGGAATTCCAGTTTACCGTCCACGATTTCAAAGATGGCATCCGCCCCCCATTCCTCCGGGTCGGAGGCCCGGCAACGGGGCCGGGTACCGCCACCCCACTCATCGGTGAAGATCACCTTGTCGCCATCGTTGTTGAAGGTGGCCGAATGCCAGTAGGCAAAGTTCTCGTCCACCACTTCATCAATACGCTGCGGATTCATCGGGTCTGAGATATCGAACAGGATGCCGTTGCCGGAGCAGGCCCCCGCGGCGATCTCCAGATCCGGGAAGACGGTGATGTCATGGCAATGATTGGTCACATTGCTGCGCTGGGTATCCTCGCCATGATCGCCACCGGCCCAGAGTCCGGCCGGGTCACCGCTTTCCTTATCGGCAAACACGAAAGGGCTGTCCACGACACGGGCTGATTCGGGTTCGGCTACAGGGATCTCGACGATATCGATTCGATACAGCGCGGTTTCCTCATCCCGGTGGGGCGGTTCATCGGAGCAGCCAGCCAGCTCTTCGTCATCCCGAACGAAGCTGGTGGCCGAGTTGTAGACTACGATGCTGCCGTTCTCATCTTCCGGGCGGGAGACGATGGTGTGGGTGTGGGAGCCACGGCAGGTTTGCACGGCCGCCACCTGTTTCGGCTTTTTCAGATCGCTGATGTCGAAGATACGCAGGCCGCGGAAGCGCTCCTCACTCACGGACTCGGCCACGCCCTGCAGGCCGCAATCCAGACGGCCGCGAGCCTGCTCCACCGACATGATCAGCAAGTCCCCCACCACGGAGACATCCCCTTGCCCGCCGGGGCAAACCACCGCGCTGATCAATTCAGGCTCGCCGCCCCCGTTGCGGTCATACAGCTTGAAGCCGTGGTAGTTGCCGACCACGATCAAGTCGTCGGCAAAAGCCATGTCCGAGTTCGCAAAGCTGAGCAGGGCCGGCCGGGGTTCCGGTCTTTCCTCGTCTTCATCGGCTTCCTCCCCGGCCAGTTCTCGCAGCCGTTCCATGGGCAGGCCGGCCGGATTCTCCGGATCGTGGAAGCCGGCCGGTTTGGGCAACGAGGTAATCCGTTCCAGGTTCCAGATGGCATCTTCCGCATCGTCAAAACCGGCGGCCAGGTTGACGCGGGGATCCGGCGACAGGCTCGCCAGCAGCCGGTCCATGCGCTCGATCTCGGCACCCTGATCATTATTCACGTCGTTGGCGAACTCATACAGCACCGGGTCCTGGGCTGAACCAGACTGGGCCAGCAGATTGTCCACCATGGTGAGCGCCCCTTTGTGGTGCTCGATCATGAGGGTCAGGAACAGGGCATCAAAGTCATTGCCCGTCGCTTCTTCCAGCTCATTCATTTCCTCGGCACTGGCCATGCCGGGCATGTCCCCATGTTCGTCATCATGATGATGGTGGTGACGACCCGGCACTGATTCGTCCCGCTCCCGCAGCCAGTCCGCCATGAATTCGATTTCGTCTTCCTGGGAAGCCAGGATCCGCTTTGCCAGATCCTGGATAGCGCTGTTATTGCTGCGCTCTGGAACCAGTTCCGACATCTCGACCGCCTGCCAGTGGTGGCTGATCATGCCTTGCATGAAGTGCAGATCCGCTTCGCTGTATTCCACACTGGCCAAGTCCGATGCGCTTTCCGCATCGATGATGCGACTGTCCTGGCCGGGCGCGCCTGGTTGGATGATAGGAGCCGCAGATAGTGAAGTGTTGGCAATTAAGACAAGACCGGCAAGCAGAGCAAGCACTTTTCCATTCATGACGATATCCGTGAGTGTCCAAAAGATTAACGAACGTTATAGCCTACCGATTCTTTTGCCCGCATGCCATTGTCCGAGCACGCCGTGCCCCGACAATGAGGGCATCGCACCCGACCGATCGGTCGGCTATAATCCGGTAAGGTCCTTCAGGAGGTCATGTGATGGTGGCTGATCAGGCACGTGGCGTTTGCAGCTCTGTTCGGATGGCGGTGGCCGTGATTGTCTTGTCGCTATGCTTGATGGCTTGCCAGACCGTGCCAGAGACGGAGCGGGAACAGTTGCTATTGACCTCTCCGGATTTGGAGAAAGCGCTCGGCGATCAGGCTTTCAGTCAGGTGATGCGTTCTCATCAGGAGATTGTTGAAGGACAGGATTATGAAACCTTGCAGCGTGTCGGTCGGCGCATTGTTTCGGTGGCCCAGCCGGAATTGGCGGCACGTGGTTTCGGGGATCTGGAATGGTCTTTCCATCTAATCGATGATGACACTGCGAATGCCTTTGTGGTCCCTAGTGGCCAAGTGGTCTTTTTCCAGGGAATCATGCCGATTCTCGAAAATGAGGCAGGGGTTGCCGCTGTGATGGGCCATGAAGTGGCCCATGTGATTGCCCGCCATGGTGGTGAGCGCATCAGCCAGCGCCTGCTGGTTTCCTCTGGGACATTATTGGCCGCATCGGCACTGAGTGATGATCCTGATGAAGGCGAGCGTTGGCTCGGGGCATTGGGGCTTGCCGCCCTGTTTGCCATGGAAATGCCCTATTCCAGGACCCATGAAAGCGAAGCCGACTACCTGGGGACACGGCTGATGGCCAAGGCCGGCTATGATCCTGAAGAAGCGGTCCGAGTCTGGGAGCGAATGGAGGCTGCCACCCTCTCTCTACCGGCTTTTCTCTCGAGCCACCCAACGTCCCGCTCCCGCCGCGATGCCCTGGAGGCCGATCTGCCGGTTTTTCGTGAACTGATGCCCGATGCCGACAAACAGTCGCCGGTGCCTGTTAAGGGAGTAGGCGGCCATTGATGGCGCTTGACCCTGCCCGGCGGCCTGTGCAGGCTTGGCCGCCATGAACGCACTCAATGAACAATGCCGAAATATCGATGGCCGGAGCTATAAGGCCTACAAGCGCCTCATGGGTCGCCATGACCTGGGGGTTGGCCGGGAGCTGCTGGTGGATCATGTTCAGGCGGATCCTTTTGCACCACCAAGCCGAATGCGGTTTCGGATCTCCTGGGCCCAATGTCGCTTGCCCGATGCGGCGCTTGACGGGCCCGACCGACGGCGGGCTGCCCGGGATTGGTTGGCTCGTTGTTTCCGTGCCGAGACGCGTACGGAAAATGTCCTGTCCATCGACGCCGGTGGCCAAACGGTGCTGGAGCGAAGCTGCGTGCTGTTTGACGAGTCGGGCGTGGAGTTGCGCCTGAAAGTGGCCTTGCCCGCCCGGGGACGCAAGATCATGGGGCGTCAGGCGGCCGAGGCCCTCACGGAGCGCTTGCCCGCCGTGGCGCAGGCGATTCTTTGCCCCGAAGGGGCGGATATCGATGCCATGATCCGCCACTGCCAAGTGGTGGAAGACCAGGCCGCCATGCGTCGATCCCTGGTCGAGCGGGGCCTGGTGGCCTTTGTGGCGGACGGCAGTGTTCTGCCCCGTGCTTCCGGTGTCTCGGAGGGGCCATTGCCCGAGGCCGTGCCCTTCGAATCTCCGGATTCCCTGCGCGTCACCCTGGATCGGCCCAATGCCGGTCCCATTGCCGGGATGGGGCTGCCCTCGGGCGTCACCCTCATTGTGGGTGGTGGCTATCACGGCAAGTCCACTTTGCTTTCTGCCTTGCAGGAAAGCATCCATGATCATGTGGCCGGGGATGGCCGAGAGGCGGTAGTCACCCGTGCCGATACCATGAAGATCCGTGCCGAGGATGGCCGCAGTGTGGCCGGTGTCGATCTGAGCCCCTTCATCGGCGAGTTGCCGGGGGGCAGCGATACCCGCTGTTTCCACAGTCAGGATGCTTCCGGGAGTACCAGCCAGGCCGCTGCCCTGCTGGAGGCCCTGGAGGCCGGCAGCCGTTGTCTGTTGATGGATGAGGACACCTCGGCCACCAACTTCCTGATCCGCGATGAGCGCATGCGCCAACTGGTGTCGGCGGACGAGGAGCCTATCACCCCCTTTGTGGACCGCATTCGCAGCCTGGCCGAGGAAGGGGTATCCACGCTGCTGGTGCTGGGCGGCTCGGGGGATTATCTGCCTGTGGCTGATACCGTGGTTCAGATGAAAGCCTTCCAGCCCCTGGATGTGACCCGGAGGGCCCGGGAAATCGGCGGTGAGCCACCGGAACCGGTGGCCGGGCCGGATTTGCTGCCTGTCGCTCGGACTCTGAAGATGCCGGCCCTGCGGGAGGCTATTCTGGGTCGCAAGGGACGGATGCGAATCCGGGTGCGGGAGACCGGCCTAACGGTGGGGGCCGCCGAGATCAATCTGGCGGCGGTGGAACAATTGCAGGACCCTTCCCTGCAGCGAGGTGTGGCCTGGCTTCTCATGGCCCTGATTGGAGAAGAAGGTCCGGCCCGACTGGAAGGCCTGCCCGGCAAGCTGGCCGAATGGTTGGACCGGGAGGACTGGCATGGTCTGGCCGGTAGCACCCCGGTGGATGCGGCCCGGCCCCGGGTTGTAGACGTGCTGGCCACCTTGTCCCGTTTGCGGGCCGTTCAACCCTGCTTCTAGCCACGCTTGTGAAGCAAGCGGTGAAACCCTATCTTTTAAGGGTATGACCCTAGCGACAGGAGGCGGGCCATGATTCATGCACCCCGATTTCATCATACCCTGATGGTGGTGGTCGTCCTGTTGCCCTTTGTGGTGATGGCCTGTGCCGGTTCACCGGCCAGCGAACGCCGGGCCGAACGGGAATCCATTGCCGAAATCTACGAGCGGCATGCCACCGGCTCCCGGGATCAAACGGTCTACCCGGCGGTGGATCGCTGGTTCTCCCTGGATGAGAAGCTGGTGGTCCGAACCCGGGACGATAAGTACTTCCTGGTGGAAGTCAGCCCGGTGTGCGCCAATGAGCTGCATTTTGCCTCGGTCCCACGCATCAGCCTGGACCAGCAATCCCGCAATCGTCTGACCCGGCAGGACCGCATCATCATGGGTGAACAATCCTGCCGCATTACGGGTATCTGGCGGGTGGATCACGAAGCGGCCCGGGCAGAACTGGACGAAGAAGGCATTGAACATGCCTTTCTGCGGATTCGCGAGCGCTGATCAAGCCTTGAGGGGTGTTGGCCGGATCAGGATCTCGTTCACATCCACCCGCTTAGGCTGTGACAGGGCATAGAGAACCGCCGCGGCGATGTCCTCGGGCAGCATGTATTGTTCCGGGGTTTGGTCGAAGAAGGGGGTGTCCACCACGCCGGGTTCCAGCAGCGTGACCCTGATCCCCGTGCCCCGCAACTCTTCCCGCAAGTTGTAGCCGATGCCGGTAACCGCCCACTTGCTGGCGCTGTACATGGAGCCGGGAATAGTGGCTCGTCCGGCGGCGGATCCGGTAAGAATGATATGCCCTTCGCTTTCCTTCAGGGCCGGCAGCGTGGCCTGTATGGTCAGGGCCACGCCGTAAATGTTGGTCAGTACCAGATCCTTCCAGCTGGCCGGGTCGGCTTCGGCAAAGCCGCCCGGGCTGCCGCCACGGCCGGCGTTGGCGAAGACGGCATCCAAGCGACCGAAGTGTTCCAGACTTCGTTTCACCAGCGTCTTCTGGGAAGCCTCGTCGGTGACATCGCAGCCCAGCGCCAGGGTCTTGTCCGGTCCGCCCAGTTCCCGCGCCAGCGCGTCGAGCCGTTCCTGTCGGCGGGCGGCAATCACCACACGATAGCCGGCCCGCACGGCATGGCGGGCGGTTTCCTCACCGATGCCGCTGGAGGCCCCGGTAATCAACAAGACTGGATCGGTCATAATCCGCTCCCTTGCGCGATGGGATCAAACTACCCAGAATAAACGGTATTGGGGAAATAGTATGACGTTTTTGACCTGCCGTGCACATGGGAAAAGGGGGCTTTATGGCATTGTTGGACGATGAGGAGCGTATTCCGCCGGTCTGGGAACGCTTGCCGAGGATATTCCTTTACCCCCTGCATTCCGCCTGCCTGGTGGCCCTGGGTCTTTACTCCCTGTTGTACCTGGCGGGCATGTATTTCCCTCTGGCCGGCTGGTTACTGGTGTTGCTTGCCTATGTGGGGCTCTACAAGTTCGCCGCCGACTGCCTGGAGGCCACCGCCTATGGGCAATTGACACCGCCGGAGACCCAAAGCGCCAGTACCAGCTGGATGCTGTTGAAGCTGTTCGGCCTGTTGTTTGTTCTGTATTTCACGCTGGGGCTGGTGGTGGCCACCACCGGGTCGGTTTTCCTGACGGTGATCACTGGTCTGGTCTTCGCCCTTTGCCTGCCGGCCGCCATCATGATCGTGGTGATGACCAACAGCCTGCTCAATGCCCTGAACCCTCTGGGCTGGATGACCGTCATCACCCGCATCGGCTGGGGTTACTTCATTGCGGTATTGCTGCTGGCCCTGTTGCTGCTTAGCCAGGGTGTGGCGGAAACCCTCTTGGTTAATCTGGCCGGGCTTGGCGCCATGACGGCGGTGGGTCTGTTCTTTATTGGGGGTTATTTCCTGATCGCCAGTTACCATCTGATGGGCTATCTCATCTTCGAAAACCATGAGGCTCTGGGAGTGGATGCCCGGGTGCCCAGCGAGTCGCCCCAGTCGCCGGAGGCGGGGGGCGATTCACCCCTGCTTCAGGAAGTCCGAGCGCTGGTCAGGGACGGCCAAGTGGATGAGGCGGTTCAATCCCTGAAACAGTCTCTCAATCAGGGCGGTCTGCCCGAAGAGCATGATCAGTACCGGCGGCTGCTCAAGCTGAAAGAGGATGAGGCGGGTCTGCTGGAACATGCCCGTGCCTATATCCCCGTTCTGCTTTATGGTCTGGAACAGGAAAAAAAGGCCATGAACATTGCCGCCGAGTCACTCAAGCAGGACCCCGACTTCAGGCCCAAGGAGCCCAAGCAGGTACTGGATCTGGCTCGGGTGATGGATCGTTTTGGGGATTATGAATCCATCATCCGGATCACCAATGGTTTCGCCAAACAGCATCCCCATCACCCGGATGTGGCCGAGAATTACTACCTGGCGGCCAAGGCCCTGTGGTTCGGCCGAGGCAAGGGCCAACAGGCGGCCGGTATTCTCAAGCAGTTGCGCCAGCGTTATCCCGAGCATCCCCTGGCCGATGACATGAAGCGCCTGGTTGAGATCATCCAGGGTGGCGGGCAGTTGGGTCGTATGAAGCCCTCCGGGGCCTAGCAGTGTCCTTACTGATTCAACAGGGTTCGGGCGGCCTGGCGTTGGCCGGGTCGTTCTGCCCGGGCCTCGGCCTGCTCCAGATAGGGCTTGGCGGCTCCCATGCCGCTTTGCTGGAGCAGTCGCCGGCCCAGCATCAGGCAGGCATCGGCCAAGCCTGGAACCGCTTTGCGGGTTCGGAGCAATGCCCGCAGCAGACGACTGGCCTCTTCCAGTTCACCCCAGCGGGTCAGGCGAGCTGCTAACTCAAGCAAGGTGGCCGGGCGCAGGCGAATTCGGCCCTGCTGTCGGTAATCCTTGAGGGTTTCCACGATCAGGGCCCGGATGGGCGGGGTTTCTCCGGGGATGAGAAAGATCTGTTCGGCTGCCTGGTGGCGTTCCGGGTCATCGGTCTTTAACTTGCAGGCGGCGTACCAGCAGCGATTGACATCCGGATCATGGGGATGGCGTTCCAGCAGGGGGCGAAGCTTGAGTTTGGCCCGGTCGGGCTTGAGGTCGGCCACGGCCTCGCGGGCTTCACGCAAAGCCGCCTGATCTTCCTCCCGGCGGCTGTCTTCCTCCAGAAAGGCCTCCCTGGCCAATCCCAGCCGTCGAATCGCCAAGCCCATCAGGGCCCCGGCCACCAGGCCGCCAATATGGGCCTCGTAGGCCACATTACTGCCGCTGTCCAGCAGGAACTGAAAGACCTCCCAGCCCAGCCAGGCCGGCAACAGCACAATCGCCGGTGCCCGGACATAATCAAAATAGACAAAGAACCAGTAAAAGAACCGCACCCGGCGGCGCCCGTACAGCACGGCATATAGCCCCATAAGCCCGGCAATGGCCCCGGATGCCCCCAGCATGCCCCCGGCACTACCCCAGTTCACCGCCAGTGAAAGACCGGCGGCTGCCAAGCCGGAGACCAGATAGCTGCCCAGGAACAGACCCCGCCCAAGCGCCCCTTCCACCAGCAGGCCCAGCAAGACCAGAAACAGCATATTGCCGAACAGGTGCATGAAGCTGCCGTGCATGAACATGTGGGTGAGGAATGTAAGTGGCCGGGTATCCTGCTGACTGAGCAGATACTGACGGGAGAAGCTTTCGTCCAGGATGGCTTCGTATTCCCGGCGTTTATCGGCCCAGGCTTGCCAGTCCTCGCTGCTCCGCTCGGCAAAGGCGCCGGCCTCGGCCTGGTCCAGGAAACGGGGGTGGCCTTCAATTACATGGGCCTGGTAGCTGGCCAGGAACAGATCGGGCGCGCCCTGGGCGCGCAAGTCCTCCACCTCCTGGTATTGCTGCCAATGGGCGCGGTCTGCTGGCTCAACGGCCTGTTCAAACCATTCCCATTCGGTCTCGGCCAGGCTGCTTTCCAGGTAGTAGCGGGCACCATCCTCTTCGATCTTTCCGTCACTGCCTTGCAGGCCGAAGAACACCAACAGGTTGAGCAGCAACAGGACGGCGGTGACGTAGGGGAAGTTCTCGCGGTTGGGCTTTTTATGCAGTGGCAGGATGATCACGTTGTACTGGACGGCGGTGTTGGCCGCCGTGCTCCCCCTTCCTTGTTCCCCATTCGTGATGATTATGCCAAGGCCCGACCGGGATTTCGATGGAGGTCGGATCTCCCCGGCCCTGGTGTCCTTGGATTGTCGTCCGGAATGGCAATGCCGGAAGGGGCTCGCGCAAACAAAAAAGCCCCGCCGGTTCTGGCGGGGCTTTTGGCTTGGCTCAGGGTAGAGTCAGAGCAGTTCCTTGACGCCTTCCCGTTCCTCGCGCAGTTCCTCGTCCGTGGCGGTCATGCGCTCGCGGCTGAAGTCGTTGATCTCCAATCCCTGAACGATTTCGTAATCGGCACCTTTGCAGATGACCGGGAAGCTGTAGATGACGCCTTCCTTGATGCCGTAGCTGCCGTCGGCGGGCACGGCCATGCTTACCCACTCGCCGTTGCTGCCCAGATGCCAGTCATGCATGTGATCAATGGCGGCGGAAGCAGCGGAGGCGGCGGAGGAGGCGCCGCGGGCCTTGATGATGGCGGCACCGCGCTGCTGCACGGTGGGAATGAAGCTGTCCTTGTACCAGTCATCATCCACCAGCTCGGCAGCGGCCTTGCCGTCCACGGTGCACTGGCTGATATCCGGATACTGGGTGGCGCTGTGGTTGCCCCAGATGATCATGCCCTTGATGTGGCTGTTGTGGCTGCCGGTCTTGTTGGCCAGTTGGCCCAGGGCCCGGTTATGGTCCAGCCGCGTCATGGCCGTGAAGTTGCGCGGGTTTAGATCCGGGGCATTGGCCTGGGCAATCAGGGCATTGGTGTTGGCCGGGTTCCCTACTACCAGCACTTTCACATCACGGCTGGCGTGGTCGTTCAGGGCCTTGCCCTGAGGACCGAAGATCTTGCCGTTCTCCTTGAGCAGATCCTTGCGCTCCATGCCGGGGCCTCGGGGTTTGGCACCCACCAGCAGCGCGAAATCCGTGTCCTTGAAGCCCACCGAGGGGTCGTCGGTGGTGACGATGTCGGCCAGCAGGGGGAAGGCGCAGTCATCCAGCTCCATGGCCACGCCCTCAAGGGCGTCCATGGCCGGGGGGATCTCCAACAGCTGCAGAATCACCGGCTGATCTTTGCCCAGCATGTCGCCGGCGGCGATGCGGAAGGCCATGGCATAGCCGATCTGGCCGGCGGCCCCGGTAATGGTCACGCGAAGCGGTTCTTTCATCGTCTGCTCCCTTGAATTGAGTGGTGGATTCGTCGCCCCGGGGCTGCCAACGCAGCGGCCCCGCTGGGGGAGGGCCCCCGAGTGGCGCGTATTCTAGCATCCCGGCGCCACCCCTGCTGTTGCCCCGATGGGTAAAAAATAATCACCCACCCCTTGCATTCGTCAGATTTGGTGTTATAGTTAGCTACAACAGCAAACGGGGCAAGGCCCCACGGAGGTGGAAAATGAAAGCACGCACGATTCAACAAAGCATTTTGATGATCGCATTGACGGCGGGGATGGCGGTATCCGCCCAGGCCGCTACCCACGATCTGGACGCCCAGAGCTTTGATCGCCTGGCTATCAACCAGTCGGTGGTCCTGGGGCTGAGCGAGGCCCGTCAGGCCCTGCGCGAGCAACGCCAGGACTGGCTCCAAACTTCGCTCAATGGCGAGATGGCCCAACAGGACTGGTACATTTCCGACCCGGCCATGCGTATCGCCGGGAACCCGATGGCCGCCCGTTTGGCTAGTGGGCTGGTGATATATATCGGTAACCGTTAATGTAGTGACCGCGACCGGCTTGCCGGGAACCGACAGGCCCAAGAGTGCCGAGGCAGACCATGGATCAAGACTGGAATGACAATCAGCCCATTTATCGCCAGTTGCGGGACCGGGTGGTGGATATGATCCTGGAGGGAACCCTTGCGGAGGGGGATGCCCTGCCCTCGGTGCGTAATGTGGCTACGGAATACCAGATCAATCCCCTGACTGTGCTCAAGGCCTATCAGGCCTTGCAAGACGAGGAATTGGTGGACAAGCGTCGAGGCCGGGGCATGTTCGTGCGCGACGGTGCCGTGGATAAGCTGCGAGCCTCTGAGCGCCAACAATTTCTGGAGCAGGAATGGCCCCTGATTGTCGAGCGCGTGGAACGCCTGGGACTGGATCTGGACGAGCTGCTCAAGGCAGCAGGTCGCAACTAGGGAGACAGCAACATGAATGCCGTAATCAAGGCCAATGGTCTGAAAAAGCGCTATGGACGCACCGAGGCCCTGTCGGGTGTGGATCTGGAAGTCCAGCCCGGTTCCATCGTGGGTCTGATCGGGCCCAATGGGGCGGGCAAGACTTCTGCCCTCAAGGCGATTCTCGGCCTGACCCGTTTCGAGGGGGAATTGGAGGTCATGGGCCAGGATCCACGCCGGGCACGTCAGGAGCTGATGAAGGATGTCTGCTTCATCGCCGACGTGGCGGTGTTGCCACGCTGGTTGAAGGTGCGCCAGGCCCTGGATTTCGTGGAGGGTATCCATCCCCGCTTCGATCGCCAAAGGGCCGAAGACTTTCTTGACCGGACCGAGATTCGCCGGGACCGGAAGGTGGGGCAGCTCTCCAAGGGCATGATCACCCAGCTGCATCTGGCCCTGATCATGGCCATCGATGCCAAGCTGCTGGTGCTGGATGAGCCCACTCTGGGACTGGATATTCTCTATCGCAAAAGTTTCTACGAGAACCTGCTGAACGATTATTTCGATGGCGACCGTACCATTCTGGTCACCACCCATCAGGTGGAAGAGATCGAGAAGATCCTCACCCATGTGATGTTCATCAAGGCCGGCAAAATCGTCCTCAATGAGGAGATGGAGTCCCTGCCCCAGCGCTTTTCGGAAGTGCTGGTCAAACCGGAGCGAGCGGACGAGGCCCGGGCCATGCATCCCCTGCATGAACGAGAGCTGCTGGGCCGCCATCTTTTCCTGTTCGAGAACGAGGATCATGAAAAACTCTCGGCCCTGGGTGAGATTCACAGTCCCGGAATTGCCGATATCTTCGTTGCCAAAATGGGACAAGGGCGGGCCACCGCCGGGGAGGTCCAGTCATGATCCGGCAATTGCAGACCCTCATCCGACGCGAACTCTGGGAACACAAGGCTCTCTGGATTGCCCCGGTGGTGACCGCCGCACTGCTTTGGGTCGCCACCTTCTGGGCCCTGGCGAGCATGGTTGCCAGCCCGGAGGGCGTGAGTGCCTTTAATGAACATGCGGTGCCGGAACTGGCTGGCGAAGGCGCCAGCCAGATGGCCCACGGCATGGTCCGGGCCGGCATCGCCTTGCTCTATCTGGTGACCCTGGTGGTGCTGTTCTTCTATGTCCTGGACAGCCTCTATGGAGAGCGCAAGGACCGCAGCATTCTTTTCTGGCGCTCCCTGCCGGTCTCGGACACCCTCACCGTGATTTCAAAGGTGGTGGTGGCACTGCTGGTGGCGCCACTGATCGTGATTGCCATTGCCCTGATACTGGAATTGCTGGACCTGGTAACCACCGCCCCCCTGATGGCCCTGGGGACGGATCTCGGTTATTGGGACTTCCTGCAACCCGGTGCAGTGATCATGGCGCTGCTGGAATCCCTGCGGGACATGTGGTTGCTGGGGCTATGGTATCTGCCCTTCTTCGGCTGGCTGTTCCTGGTGTCGGCTTGGGCCCGCAAGGCGGCCTTCCTATGGGCGCTGCTGCCGCCGATGGGAGTGGCGCTGGCCGAATACCTGTTGTTCCGAAGCATCCACTTCCTGTCCCTGATCGGGGAGCAGTTTGCCCTGCCGTTCAAGAACATGGCGGAAAACCAGTTTGGCTTCCGCTTTGACACTGACCGGGGTGTCAGCGAAATCCAGACTAGTACCGCCGAATTGACTGGGCTCAGTGGTCTGGCCGAGCCCGCCTTCTGGGTGGGGCTGGCCCTGGGCATTGGCATGTTGGCGGTGGCCGTCGCCATCCGTCGTTATCGGGGTGAAACCACCTGAGCCATCAAGCCAAGCCCTAAGCGGCTGTCTCAAAAAGCCCGGCCTTAAAAGGCCGGGCTTCTTTTATTGTGACAAGCGGCCCCGCATCCAGGCCAGCACCAACCAGATGGCGATCACCAGGGCGAAATACTGAAGGGTTAACTGACCCTGTTCCCAGTGGGTGAGTCCATCGCGCTCAAGCAATTGCAATATGGGCCAGCCGGAAAAACCAAATGCCAGCATTAAAAGCCACTGACTTTCATCACCGCCCTGGTAGTAGCGGTAGGCGGCTTGAAAACTCAGGCCGCCGGCAATGGGCCCGGCGACAATCGCTGACAGGAGCAGAGCATCCTGCCAGGCCATCCAGAGCAAAAAGGTCCCCGGTATCAGGGCTGCGTACAGGCCATAGCGCTGACCAAAGCCCATCATGGCCTTGATCCATCGTCGGTGTGTCTGCTGACTGGGTGCTCGTCGCATGATTTCGGGCTCGGTGATGAACTACTTCAGGCTATCATTGGATCATGACGGTGTGGAACGTACTGAACTTTGTCGGCGGAGTGGGCCTGTTCCTGCTCGGCATGAAGTTGATGACCGAGGGCCTGAAGGTGGCCGCCGGGGATGCCCTGCGCCGTATTCTCAACTTTGCCACCCGCAGCCGCTGGCGGGGGTTGGCCTCGGGCGCCCTGATCACCGGCGTGGTTCAGTCTTCCAGTGCAGTGATCTTCGCCACCATTGGTTTTGTAAACGCCGGCATTCTTGGCCTCAGCCAAGCAGTGGGGGTGATTTACGGCGCCAATCTGGGCACCACGGTCACCACTTGGCTGGTGAGCGTGGTGGGCTTGGGTTTCAGTCTCAAGACCTTTGCCCTGCCCTTTATCGGCGTCGGCATGATGATGCGCCTGGCAGCCCGTTCCGGGCAATGGCGTGCCTTGGGCGATGCCATTGCCGGCTTCGGGGTGTTCTTCCTGGGCCTGGATGTGCTCACCGACCTTTTCCGGGATACGGGGCCGATGTTTACGCCGGGCTCGGAGGCCCTTGGGCTGGGCATGCTTTTTTTACACTTGCTGGCCGGCTTTTTCATGACCGTGGTGATGCAGTCTTCCAGCGCTGCCCTGGCGGTGATCCTGACGGCGGCTGCCGGGGGCCTGCTGGGATTGCCCGGGGCCGCAGCCATGGTGGTGGGGGCCAACCTGGGCACCACTTCCACCGCCGTCTTCGCTGCCCTGGGCGCGACCGCCAATGCCCGCCGGGTGGCAGCCAGCCATGTCCTGTTTAATGTGGTGGAAGCGGCGGCCATCTTCCTCCTGTTCGGGATTCTGTTGGGATTTGTACAATGGATGGCCGGCCTGATCGGCATGGCCCAGTCCATTGCGGTGTCTCTGGCCATCTTTCATACCACCGGAAAACTGATCGGCCTGGCCCTGATGTGGCCGCTGACGGGATTGTTGGTGGCCTGGCTGGAGCGGCGTTTTCGAAAAGGGGGCGTCGATCTGGCCCGGCCCCAGTATCTGGACGAGGCGGTTTTGTCGACGCCCAGTCTGGGGCTTCGAGCAGTTGATCAGGAGTTACAGCGGGCTCTGGTGGCGGTTTCCCATTTGCTCAGCGATGCAGTGGGGGCACGGCGCCCGGATCCGCGCCTGCTCAACCAGAACCGGGATGATCTCCAGCAACTGCTGGATGCCATCAATGAGGCCACCCAGAGCTTGTCTCGTCATGAGCTCTCGGAATCGGCGGCCGAACGTTTGCCCGACATCCTGAGGACCACACGGTATCTGGAGGAATTGGCTGAACGGGCCGTGGAACTGGATGAGATGGCGCGCCGTTTGCCCCTGCGCTGTCCGGTGGAATCGGCGCAGTCTCAGGGTTTATCTGCCCTGGCGGGCGAGATTAGCCGGGAACGGGATCCGGAGAACAATCGCCTGGATGAGTTTGAGCAGTGTTACCAGCGGCTCAAGTCTGATCTGCTGACCGCAGGGGCCACCGGCCGTCTCCCCAGCCGGGCTATGAGCGATTGGCTGGATTATTTCTCCACCCTGCGCCGGGCGGTAAAGGTCAATAGCCGGGCGGTCCGCCATGCAGCCCGGGTGAGTAGCATGGCGGAACCCGGCGACCAGGCTTCGTGAGACAAGATTTCATGCGCGATGCAGTCGTTCTGCCACCCGCTCTGCCGTACGCTCGGCAGCATCCTGGAAGGGGAGCAGCAGATCGTGATCCGGCAGGCCGGCCAGGGCACGGATATCATCCGGATGATGCGCGGTAAGCATCACCCCGCCTTTGAATCCGGCGTGAGTTAGGCTGTCGATCAATCCCCGGTTCGCAACCGGATCGGGCATGGTGCTGATAACCTTGCGGGCTTGATTCAGGGGCAGGCGCTCGGCTAGCTCCGGATCTTCCCCATCCCCATAGCAGGCATTGATCCCTGTGGCTTGTAGGGCATCCACTGCCGATGGATCGAAATCCACGCCCAGTACGGTGACATTGCGTTTGTCCAATTGCAGACAGAGGTCATAGCCGAAACGGCCCAGCCCCACCACAATCACGTCGGCGGGCTTGGCGTCCTCTGCCGTTTCCTGTTCCTGATTCGGTTGCGCGCGTTCAAAGACGCGCAGCCAGGGGGCCAGGCGATCGTAGATGGGGTGGGAATAGAGAATCAGGTAGGTGGACAGGCCAATGGTGATCAGGCCCACCAGGGTGACCAGGCCCACTGTCTCCGAGGAGATATGGCCCAGGCTATAGCCCAGGGCAGCCAGGATCAGTGAGAACTCACTAATCTGGGCCACGGTGAGCCCGGCCAAAAAGCCGGTGCGGCTGCGATAGCCCATCAGGCCCATGATGACCATCACGATAATGGGATTGCCGATCAGCACGAAGGCCGACAGTATCAGGGCCGGACCCACTTGGGCGCCGAGCAAGTCCAGTTCCAACTGCCCGCCCAAATGCAGGAAGAAGAACAGCAGCAGGAAGTCACGGATGGTGGTCAGGCGGGCGCCCAGGGCATCCCGGAAGCGGGTCGAGGCGAGGGAGATACCGGCCAGGAAGGCGCCCACCTCCATGCTAAAGCCCATGGCATCCCCCAGGGCCGCCAGGGCCACCGCCCAGGCGATGCCGAACAACACCAGCAATTCCCGGTTATGGGCAATGAATTCCAGCAGCCGGGGCAGTACGTAGCGCATGGCGATGCCAATGCCCACCAGCATCAAGGCGCCGGCCCCGAATACCCGGGCGGCTTCCAGCCAGGGACCCTCAGCCCCGCTTCCGGCGCCAAAGGCCGACAGGCCAATCATCACCAGTACCACCACAATGTCCTGTACGATCAGAAAACCGATGGCGATACGGCCATGCAGGGCGTCGATTTCCCGCTTGTCCGAGAGGAGCTTGACGATAATGATGGTGCTAGAGAAGGTGAGCGCCACGGCCACATAGAGTGCGGTCACCGGGGACATGCCCAGGGCAATGGCAATGGCATAGCCCACCAGGGAGGTGAACAGCACCTGGCCCATGCCGGTGGCCAGCGCTACCGGCCCCATGGTGCGGATCAGGCTTAGATCCAGCTTCAGGCCCACCACGAACAGCAGTAGGGCGATCCCGAGTTCGGCCAGCAGCTCAATATCGTCTGGCTCGGGCACCAGTTCGGCCACCGCAGGGCCAGCGATGATGCCAGCGGCGATAAAGGCGACAATTAACGGTTGTCGAAGGATCATGGCCAGGGCACCCAGGCCCACGGCCAGCGCAAGCAAAATCGCAATATCGATGAAACCAGTTTCCACGGGTGCTCCTAAAGCCTGAAAACGCAACGAGATTGAACCATAGCCCTGATTGTGCTCTCTTTATATGACAAGAAACAATTCAGGGATTGAAATCCATCCATCCAACCATTGCATGAGGAGGATCCATGGCGATACCCCCATTGAAGAACGCCCTTGTGGCCGGGGCCGTGGGCTTGGCCCTCGGTCTGAGCGCCTGTGGCGAGTCCGACCCCCCGGCACCGGATGCCGAGGATCTTGATATTTCCGTCCTCCAGGACAATTTTGAATCCACTTATCAGCCCTTGCCGCCCGAACATGTGGTCATTACCAACGCCACTATCCTGGTGGGTAATGGCGAGCGCCTGGATAAAGGCAGCATTCACATTCGTGATGGCAAGATCAAGGCCATTGCCGAGGAGATGGATGTGCCGGGTGACGCGCAGGTGGTGGATGCGGAAGGCGGTTGGGTGACGCCCGGCATCATCGATTCCCACTCCCACCTGGGGGTTTATCCTTCCCCCGGTGTTTGGGCCCATGCCGACGGCAATGAAATGGTCAGCCCCAATACCGCCCATGTGAGCGCCGAGCACGGCTTGTGGCCCCAGGATCCCGGTTTCCTGCGCGCCATTGAAGGCGGGGTGACCTCGGCGCTGATTCTGCCCGGCTCCGCCAATATCTTCGGCGGACGGGGGGTGACGGTGAAAATGGTGCCCGGGCGCACCGCCCAGGACATGAAATTCCCCGATGCGCCCCAGACCCTGAAAATGGCCTGCGGCGAAAACCCCAAGCGAGTTTATGGTCAGGGCCGGGGTTCTTCTCCTTACACCCGCATGGGTAACAAGGCCGAGGTGCGCAGTGCCTTCATCAATGCCCAGGACTACCTGGATCGCTGGATTGACTACGAGCGCAAGAAGGCCGCAGGCGAGGATGCGGAGGCACCTAGCCGGGATCTGAGCCTGGAGACCCTGGCCGGTGTGCTCAACGATGAAGTGCTGGTTCAT
Organism: Natronospira proteinivora; assembly: GCF_024170465.1. Taxonomy (NCBI): domain Bacteria; kingdom Pseudomonadati; phylum Pseudomonadota; class Gammaproteobacteria; order Natronospirales; family Natronospiraceae; genus Natronospira; species Natronospira proteinivora. The sequence continues at coordinate 1,049,561 of NZ_JALJYF010000002.1, forward strand.
AATCATTGCTATCGTGCCGATGAAATGAAGCATCGCCTGGATATCGCCGAGGAATTCGGTTATCAGATCACGGCCTTTCACCATGCGGTGGAGTCCTACAAGATTGCCGATACCCTGGCTGAGGCGGATGTTTGCTCCGCCATGTGGTCCGACTGGTGGGGCTTCAAGATGGAGGCCTGGGACGGGATTCGCGAAAACGTGCCCATGGTGGAGGCCGCTGGCGCCTGCGCCGTGTTGCACTCCGATTCGGCCCAGGATATTCAGCGCCTGAACCAGGAGGCCGCCAAGGCCATGGCTGCCGCCAACCGGGTCGGCCTGGACGTGACCCGGGAACAGGCCATTGGCTGGATCACCCTCAATGCCGCCAAAATCCTGGGCATCGATGAAGTCACCGGTTCCCTGGAGGCGGGCAAGAACGCCGACGTGGTGATCTGGGACGGTGACCCCTTCAGCGTCTATAGCCGCACCCAGCAGGTCTACGTGGATGGTGCCCGGGTCTTCGATCGGGACGATCCCGCCCGTCAGGGCGAGCTGGATTTCACCCTCGGCATGCTTGGTGAAGGAGCGCAGTAATGCTTAGAACCATCGCAACGATTATCACGGTGGCTGCGGCCACTCTGGCTTTTCCCCTCAAGGCCGAGGTCATTGCCATTACCGGTGGCCAGGTTCACACCCTGGGTGAAGCGGGTGTGCTTGAGGACGCCACTGTGCTCATCCGTGACGGCCGCATTGAGGCCGTCGGTCAGGACGTGAGCATTCCCAACGATGCCCGGCGTATCGATGCCGAGGGCCGGCCCGTGACACCGGGCATCATCGATGCCCATGGCCAGATTGGCCTGGTGGAGGTGAGTGCGGTTTCCGGCAGCAATGACGGCGCTGTCAGTGGCCGAGCCTTTACCGCCGCCTTTGATGTGGCCGACGCCATCAATCCGGCCTCGGCCCTGATCCCCATCAACCGGGTGGAAGGCATTACCCGCGCGGTGGTGGCGCCTGGTCATGGCGGCGGCGGCAGTTTGATCGCCGGTCAGGGGGCCATCATCGACCTCGGCAACGGGTATGACACCCTGACCCGCCAGGGGGCGGCCATGTACGCCAGCCTGGGTGAAACCGGGGCGCAGTTGTCCGGCGGCTCCCGGGCGGCGGCCATGCTGCACCTGCGTGAAGCTCTGCAGGATGCCCAGGACTACCAGGACAATCGGGCGGATTACGAACGTCGCGAGCGTCGGGAATATGCCCTGGGACGCCTGGATCTCGACGCCCTGGGGCCGGTGCTGGAAGGGGAAATGCCCCTGATTATCAATGCCCACCGGGCCAGCGATATTCGGGCCGCGCTCCGCTTGGCCACCGACTTCGATCTGCAATTGGTGATTCGGGGTGGAGCCGAGGCCTGGAAAGTGGCCGAGGAATTGGCGGCGGTGGACGTGCCGGTATTGATCGATCCACTGCAGAACCTGCCGGGCAATTTCGAGAGCCTGGGTTCGACGCTGGAAAACGCGGCTCGCCTGCATGAGGATGGCGTTCGCTTCGCTTTTGCCACCGGTGACAGCCACAATGCCCGCAACATCACACAGGCGGCCGGCAATGCCGTGGCCCACGGTTTGCCCCATGAGGCTGCCATGGCGGCCATCATGTCTGTTCCGGCCGACATCTGGTCCATTGAAGACCGAGTTGGTCGTCTGGAGAGCGGATTGGAAGCAGATTTGGTGATTTGGGACGGGGATCCCCTGGATGTAACCAGCTACCCGGATCATGTCTTTATCCGGGGTGCTGAAATGCCCATGGAAACCCGACACACCCGGCTCCGGGACCGTTACCTGGAGGTCCACGACCTTACCCTGCCTCTGGCGTACCCGCGTTAGGCGTTATTGTTCGGGTCGGAATGGCCCGAGACAGGGAAAAAGGCAGGAAGGCGCCCTGGGGACCCCGGGGCGCCTTTTTTTTGGCCTTTCTATCCGACGAGCGGCGCTAAAAAAAGCCCTCTGGGCTGGTCTATAATTCCAGGTGGGCCACAAAGGCGACAGGCCTTACCTGCCCGGATTCAGGATATTTCCGTAAATGGCCGTCAATCGGCGGAGGTGCACCATGAAGCGGACCCAGCTATCGGTATTTCTCCTGTTTTTTTCGTTCTTTCTGTTTACTGGCTGTGCCCTTGCTCCGCCTGAGGCACCTGAAGATGGAAAGATGCTGCAAATGGAGCCCTACCTGGACTATGAAAAGATCGAGGCGGTAAACCGGGCCGCTAATCGATCCGGGGCTCGGGTGATTTGGGTTAACCCACCCACGAAGAAGCATACCGAATCCGAACGGTAGCTAAGCGTTATTCGTGGATTGATTCCTGTGGATATCATCCTGGGATAAACTGGGTTTTCATGGAGCAGCCTTGGAGGGGGCGTCTGGCCGTTCTCTCCAATACAGTGCCAGATCAAGCTGGTATGATTCCCCTATGCCTACTGTCATCAAACTGTTGTTGATTTCATTGGCCTGGCTGTTGCTGGCCGGCTCGGATGGCTGCCCCTTCGATCTCGATGGTTTGATCGATGATACCGGCGGCGGCACCGACGGCTTGACCCATGCCGAGGCTGAATGGGTGGTCGGCCAGCCGGATTTCACCAGTGGCACGACTGGCCGCTCGGCGGATGCCGATACGCTCAATGATCCGGTGGGCTTGACCCTTGCCAGCAACCGTCTTTTTGTCGCGGATTTTGCCAATAATCGCGTGATGGTGTATCAGCCTGTCCCCGATACCAATAATGAGACTGCCGCCTTCGTTCTGGGTCAGCCGGATTTCACCGAATCGGAGCGTAATCGGGCCGATGAGGGCATGGCCAGGCCCCAGGGGCTGCTGGCACGTAGCTGGGGCCTGGTTCTGGCAGACAGTGATAATCACCGGGTGCTTTTGTGGGATTCTCTGCCCGGCTCCGGCAATGTCTCGCCGGATCGCGCCTTCGGCCAGCCTGATGTGGCCTCAGATCTGGGTTCGGCTTGTACCGATGACGGGCTGAACCAGCCCTGGGGGCTGTCTCTTTCCGATGATCGTCTGGTAGTGGCCGACCACGGCAACCATCGGCTCATGATCTGGGACCGCAACGATCCCTCCGGACAGCCTGCTGCGGGGGTGCTTGGTCAATTTGACGCCTTTAGCTGCAACGCCAATGGCGGAGAAGGCGTTCCCGCTGGTGATACCTTCAATCGACCCGCCGGCATCTGGTCCGATGGTAATCGCCTGGCAGTAGCTGACCAGAACAATAATCGGGTCCTGTTGTGGGACAGTTTTCCTGACGCCGGCGAACCTGCCGACCGGGTCTTGGGACAGGCGGACTTTTCCTCTCGCAACCGCAATGCCGGTGACCTGGAGCGGGGGATGAATGCCCCCAGTGATGTGTTCTGGGCCAACGGCCGCTTGTTTGTGGCCGACCAGGATAACCATCGCATTCTGGTGTACTCCGGTTGGCCGACCGGCGACCATGTTCGGCCCGATGCGGTGATCGGCCAACCCGATCGAAACAGTAGTCAGGCCAATAACACCGGTGATGAAAACACCATCAATGCCCGCAGCCTTCGTCGGCCCGAGACGGTGTGGGCGGACGACTCTCGCCTGATTGTCTCGGATACGGGCAATGATCGGGTGCTGATGTTTTCCCTCGACAACTGATCCAGGGATGCCCATGTCGGAGCACGGCAAGCCATCCATGGCCGCTCGGGGCGGTGTCCTACCCCGCCTCAGTGGCAGTGACCGGATTCCCGTGGGAATCAGTAGTTGCCTGCTGGGGGAGGAAGTCCGTTACAACGGCGGCCACAAGCGGCATCGCTATGTGGAGCAGGTACTGGGGCGCTATTTTGATTACCTGCCGCTGTGTCCGGAAGTGGCCATCGGCCTGGGCGTGCCCCGACCACCCATTCGCCTGGTCGGTGATCCGGATGCCCCTCGAGCTGTGCACGTGGATCAGCCGGATCACGAGGTGAGCCAGGACCTGTCCGGCTACGGCCGTCGGCAGGGCCAGCGCTTGGCCGGTCACATCAGTGGTTATATTCTGAAGGCCAAATCACCCAGTTGCGGCATGGAGCGGGTCAAGGTCTATGACCGCAAGGGCATGCCCACCGGCAGCGGGCGGGGGCTTTTTGCGGCCGAGCTGATGGCGGCCCAGCCGGTACTGCCGGTGGAAGAAGAGGGTCGGCTGAATGATCCCCATATCCGGGACAATTTCATTGAGCGAGTGTTTGTCTACGACCGTTGGCGGCGCATGATTTCCGAAGGGCTGACCAACAAGGCCCTGGTCAACTTCCATACCCAACACAAATTCCTGATTCTGGCCCATGACCAGGCTGCTTACCGGGCATTGGGGCGGAAGGTGGCTCTTGCCGGCCAAAAAGATGTGCAGACGCTGGCCGGCGAGTATATTGAGACCCTGATGAAGGCCCTGTCACGCCATGCCTCCCGGCGGAATCACGCCAATGTGCTGATGCACATGGCGGGATTTTTCAAGAAAAAGCTCGATGCCCAGGATCGGGAGGAACTCCACGAGAGCATTCATGCCTATCGGCGAGGGGATCATCCCTTGCTGGTGCCCTTAACCCTATTGCGCCACCATCTCCACCGACACCCTGATACCTATATTGCCGAGCAGCACTATCTGGACCCCTTCCCACGGGAGTTGGGCAGTGGTGAACGCTAGTACTGCCCGCTTGACCCTCAGAATCCTCCGAATTCGAAGCGCAGTCCCAGCATGCTGCTGGGCTGGATCCCGTCCAGGTCCATGGCCGCGGCACGAATGGCAATGGCGTCGGTGACATAGATGGACAGGCCCACGTCCATGCTCCACTGGCTCTCAATATCCGTGGACCCGCTTCCCCGGGTATAGACCACGGCCCCGTCCACTTCGATTCGGTCGGTGGGTCGGGCACGAATCCCATAGCGGCCCCGCAGCATATTGAGGTCTTCACGATCGAGCTCGGCGGTGTCCCAGCGGTCCTGCAAATAACTGACGGTCAAATAGAAGGCGGCCCGGTCGGAATAGTGTTCCTGCAGGCCCATGCCAAACTCCCGGGCGGTGCGCTCGCCCCGGTGCTCATAATCCCCTTCCTGCCAATTGAGAAAGAGATAACTGCTATCTCCGGCCTGAATGGCGCCCTCCAGGCGCCAGCTGTCGGCCTCTACGCCCGTTTCTTCCAGTTCCTCGGTGCCCACCCAGGCGGTGACATGGTTGAAATCGAAGTTCAGGCCACCTCGTTGGGACTGGGGGCTGCGCTGGGCCGGGGGTTGCCGGCGCTCCTGGCCTGGCTGACGGGATTGCATGGCCAGTTCCACGCTTTGCCACTCATTGGCGGCATTCATGGGGTCAGCGAGGCTGCCGTCAGGCTCGGTTGGGAACTGACTGGCGCCCGTCCCGCCGGAAACCAGGAGGAATGCGGCAAAAACGGCGCTAAGTATCGAGAGCTTGATGGTCATAAATGCGGGCTTCCGGGTTGGTGGAATGCCTGCCATTATAGAGACTTGGTCCACTTTTCTCATTGCTTTGTTGATTTGTTTTTTCTATCCCCCAGGCGGTGCCGGGGTCCCTGAAAGGGGCGCCAATCAAGCCTGGCTGTGGTAGCCTTAGCGTCTGATCTAACTGAAAACAAGTGCCATATCGGCCTGGATTTTGAGGAGAGAGGTTCATGACACGTGCTTCCTTGATGCTGCTTGCGCTGATTCTGTTGTTCGGCGCCCATGCGGCCCTGGCCCAGGAGCCCCCGGAGACGGACCCTGAGACCAGCCCTTCGGCGCAGCAGCGAGATGATGACGATGAAGAAGAGGCCTTCTTTGGCGACCTGGAGCAGAGCAAGGTTGATTCATTTGCTGAGGTTCACCCTCGGATTCGAGAGCTGGAACAGGATTTTGTTCGTCGCTTGCGTGATCGCGAGGAGGGGCAGGATACCCGCGAGATGCAGCGGGAGCTGAGCGAGGAACGGCTGGAGATGATCGAGGATGCAGGACTGACCTCGGAGGAATATCGCCAGATTCTGGAGGGTATGGCCCAGAGCGAAGACCTGCGTGAATATATTGAAGACCAATACCCCGAGGATTTCGAAAACTGAGCCGGCATTGACGTGGCGGGCGCTCGGGGCAACGTCCGGTTCTTCCCGCCTTGCCATAGGGAGGCGTAATGATGGCTGGAACAGGGAATGGTGAACGGCGACGGCATACGCGGGTCCGGTTCCGGGCCAGCGCACGCCTGTTCACGGACGGCACTCAATGGCCTTGCGAGTTGCTCAATGTTTCAGTCAAGGGGGCCTTGCTCACGCAGCCATCTGGCTGGCCGGGAAGCGCGGGGGATCGTTGCCTGTTGGAGATTGCTCTGAATGGGGGCAAGCCGGTGGAGATGGAAGTCAACGTGGTCCGGGTGGAAGCTGAAAAGATCGCCTGTGATTGGGATATGTTTAATGTTGCCGGCTTTGTGCAGCTGCGCAACATGCTGGAGTATCAGTTGGGGGACCCGGAGCAGGTAGCCCAGGAACTCGCTTTCCTCGAACAAGACTGAATTTCGGGTTCAGGCTGGATTTACGTAAAAAGCCGCGGCGGGTGAGCCCTGCCGCGGCTTTTTTTTAGCGTCTGCAATCGAAGGGTCAGTCGGTGATCTGAACCGTTCCCTGCATGGCATTCCAGTGGCCCGGGAAGGAACAGAAGAAGCGATAATCGCCTCCTTCCTCGAACAAGCCGGGGTCCAGCTCCAGGGTGGTGGATTCACCCCCGCCAATCAGATCCGTGGCGGCAATCACCCGATCGTCACCGGCGGGCACATAGTCATCGTCGGACGCAGCCATGGCATCCTCAGCCAAATCTTCCAGGTCATCGGCTGTCGTAAAAACGATATTGTGGCCCATGGCCGTTACCGGCATCTCGCCCGAATGGGTCAGGGTGAGTTCAATGCTGTCACAACTGCGGTCAATGGTAATCTCGTCGGTATCAAACTGCATGTTGTCATCGCTGTCGACGGTAATACTGCAGTTGTCGGCGCTTGCATGGGTGGCGAAGCCCAGCAAGGCCAGCCCGGTGAGGGTGATGATGATTGAGCGTTTCATAGTGCGCTCCTTCTTTTTTTGCGGGTTTATGGCTTGAATGGATTCGGCCACCAGTGTTTAGTCGGACAGAAAAAACGGCCGTTTGGTTCAATCCCCGTTTGCTTCAATCCACGGGCTCGAAGCTGAGGATGCGTTTGCTGTGGCTGTCGTAAATCATGGCAAAGTAGCCGTGTACTCCGTCCTGGTGCAGGAAGTTCCGTAGCGTAGTCGTGGGCATCACCACCTGTTGACCATTCTTGGCCAAGGCGGTGATGCGGGGCATCTCGCCCTGGTAATACGCCTGGATGTCGGCCCAATCCAGGTCGATGCGCAGTACCAGTCGAATGGGCCGGTCAGCCATTGTATTGCTGGACCGTTACCCCTTCTTCCTCGTCTTCATCCGCTTCCGGCTCCCCTTCACCAGCCTGGTTTCCTTGGCAGGAGTATATGCCGTAGCGTTGCTCGCCGTCCTTGATTTCGCTCAAGGGGACCACCGTATCGCCGCCCCGTTCCACTGCGTGGTTGCGGGCCAGAACCTGCAGATCGGATTCCACTTCCTCCTCGTGCCGGTCCATGCCCACGACCCGGGCCAGTACGGAGACTTCCACCGAACCCAGTCGTTCGCAGTCCGCTACCCTTTCCTTCGGCAGCACCAGTACCTCGTCGGCACCGGTATCCGGGCGGACCCAGGTGCAGGCGGCTAGCGTCAGCACCGCCAGTAGCAGTCCATAGTTTCCAAGCGTCTTGCTGTTCAAGCCCATGGGATATCTCCTCGCTGTGAGCGGTGAATATTGTCGCAATATACTGCCATTTCAACCGAGTCATGGCATGGTGTAAAGCTGTTTAACATTCATTGCAAAGCAGAGGAATGCGCGCATGACGGATAACCTTTCCACAATCGAGCTGGTATTGATTGGCGCCTTGGTGATTGCTGTCCTTTTTTGGTTTAGCCGCGGTCTTGGCAATTTGTTCCAGGAAAGCCGGGAAGCTCCCAAAGACTGGGTTGGGTTGCTATTGCCCCTGGCCGCCGTGGTGGCCTTTGTACTGTTCATGATGATGATGGTGTCACGCTAGTGGCCTGTGTGGCCACCGCTTACAGCCGGGCGGGTTAGGCCGAAAACAGGTGTTCGAATACCCGAAATCCCCCTAGATAGGTGCCTGCCGCCGAGCCCAGGGAAACAAAAAGGAAGACCAGCAGGGTCCGTGCCACCCGATTGCGCCACCATCCCGACCAATGGACCACTTGATCGCGCAGACCCTGGAAATCGGCTACTCGCGGTCGTCGCAGGCTTAATTCAATGGCGGCGGCCACGAAGCCGGCACCAATCGTCGGGTTGAGTGAGGTCAGGGGGGCCGCCAGCATGGAGCCGAGAATGGTCAGGGGGTGGGCCAGGGCGGCAGCCGCCCCCAGTGCCGAGAGTCCACCATTGATCAATACCCAGTCTCCGAACATCCGCAGACCCAGCTCCGGGCTTCTTGCGAAGCCCAGGGCAAAGCCACTGAGGATGATGGCCACCACCACCCAGGGCAGATAGCGTGGCCAGCGCGCCGGTGGCGGGGTGGTGGCCAGCTCAGCCTCTCTCTGCGCATCCCGCGCCTGGTTTTTCAGCGCATCCGCCAGGCCTTTCAAATGGCCGGCGCCCACCACGACCAGTACTTCACGCGGCCGTGACTCGCTGTTTTCCAGTTCCGACAACAGGCGTTGTGCCATGTAGTGGTCTCGTTCTTCCACCAAAGTGCGGTGGAGGGCCGGTGATTGTTCGGCCAGCTCCCGAAAGCTGCTTTCCACCACATCGCCTTCCTTGAGCTGTTCGATCTGTTGGGCATCCACCTTTTCCCGACTGAGCAGCGAGGTGAACAGACCCGCAATCATCGGCAGCCGTTGCCACCATTTTTGGGAGCGGTAGACCCGGCGCAAGGTGATGCCCACTTCCCGGTCCACCAGCCAGACGGGTGCCTGCCGCTCCCGGGCGGCATCCTCCGCCCACCGCATCTCGGCGCCCGGTTCACTCCCCAGTTGTTCGGAGAGTCGTCTTTGATAGGCACCCAGGGCCAGTGTGGCCGCCACCATGCCGGCCTTGCCTTCCCGAAAAACCTGAAACAGGTCCAGCTTGGCCAGATGTTCCGGATCCCGCATGGCTTGCCGCCGTGTCTCGCACAATTCCACAGCAACTGCATCAAAGCGTGTCTCGCCCGCCATCTGCCTTGCTTCTTCCGCGCTGGCCCGGGAAACATGGGCGGTTCCCAGAAGGGTGAAGCGAACACCGTCTCTTTCCACGATCTCTCGCGGCCCTTGGGCGGGCGTGTTGGTCCCCTCAGCGTGTCGCGTTTGTGGCATGGGCGTTCTCCAGGCAAGTCGCCAGCGTTAGCCGGTAATGGCTTGAGCCAGTGGCAAAAGCGGCCCATTATAGGGGGCTTGGGAGCTCAGTGCGATCTGGGCTTAATTGATATTGCCTTGATTTGAGACAGCGCCATGACTACGCAGACCTTGCAGAATGGAATCATCGTTCTGGCCACTGTCATGATTTTATCCGCCTGCGCGGGACCCGAAGAACGTTCCGAGGGCCAGGCCGCATTCTCGGGCCCGGTGTCGGTGGCGTCCTTGCTGACGGTGGAGGAGTTCCGGGCTGCTGGGTTGGACCGCCTGAGCGAGGAAGAGATCGCGGCCTTGAACCAGGCACTTGGCCGGGCACTGGCCGCTGGCGATGAAGGCCCTCGGGCCGACGAGGGTCCTATGGCCGCCTGGGAAGTCAGTGAAAGCAATCCCTTCGCCACCTTTGGCATGGGTGACGAACATCCGGCCTCAAGGGCCCAGGATGAAATGCCGGCCAAACTTGCCGAGGCGATTCCCCGCTGGCAATCCGATACGCGCATTTTTCTCGAAAATGGCCAGATCTGGCAAGTGGCCGGCACTGTCCGCTCAGGACTTCCCAGTGCCGAGGCTGGCGATCGGTTGATCATCAGTCGAGGCGCATTTGGCAGCTTTCGCCTGTCCCTGGAGGGTAGCAATCGTACGGTGAGTGTGCGGCGTAAGGAGTAAGTCGCGGTCTCGACGATTTCGGGGAGAATTTGACGGACCAAAAAAAACAGCGCCAGGCTCCAAAAAGCGTGGCGCTGCAAGCTCGAAAGAAAAGGGGCGCAGACCCGATGGCGGGTGGGGGGAGTCCATTCTTTGCCTTGGGAGGGGGGGTCCGGGCAAAGAAGCACTTGCTTTCGGCAATCCCGCCATCGTAGGGCCTACGCCCCTTAGACCGGTGATTTTGCGCCCCCATCTTTCGATGGGTTTACCCTTTATCGTGCAATTGCATCGTGCAATTTCGGCCTATTGTAGACCGCGCGCGGCCTTCTGGCAAGGAAGGCTGACCTCTGCGGTAGCCTTCCTTGCCCGTGTCCGGTTCAGCGCCGGTACTGTTCCATGATTTGGATCGGTCCAGGCTGACTGGCATAAAAGGCGGCCAGATCCCGCATGTCCCGGTCGCTCAGGTCTTGGACCTGGCCGACCATGACGGCATTGTCTCGGGTGCCGTCCTGATATTGACGCAGGGACTTATACAGGTAGTCCGCATACTGTCCGGCCAAGATGGGGCTGGGTGGTGCCATACCTTCAGGACTATTGCCGTCATCACCGTGGCAGGCGGCACAGCCCCGGTCCTGGGCCACTTCTTCCCCGCGTGCCGGATTGCCCACCGACCGAGCCCGCTTATAGGCGGCTTTTTCTTCCCGCGGCATGCTGGCCAGATAGGCTGCAATATCCTGGATCTCCTGTTCGCTGAGGCCTTGGGATTGCCCCACCATGGTGGGGTGCTCCCGTTCCCCATCCCGATAGGCTTCCAGGGCATGCACAATGAAGGCCGAGTGCTGGCCGGCGATCTTGGGCACTTTATAGGTGGGGTAGGCATTGGTGTAGCCGTCCACACCGTGACAACCGACGCAGGTGTCGGACAGGACTCGGCCCTCTTCCGCATCGCCCTCGGCGCGGGCATCAAAAGCCGTCAGAAGGCCCAGCAGGGCCAGGGATAGCAGTGCGGTGCGCATTGTTTCTGTCTCCAGCTTTTCGGAGTGCTTGCTGTGTCTCGCCGAAGCGAGACAGCTATTAATGGGCTTGGGAGTCGTCCGGCGGGGCCGATGCCCGGGTCGGCGCCCCGGCCCGCCTGACGAAAGGTCGTAAATGTATCAGATTCCGAGCGAAAATACCGCACCCGGATCAGCAAATCCTGCTTCGACCGCTGATTGATCGTTGACGATGGTCTCTGATTGGCGCGAACCTCATCGCCATTTCAGGGTCAGAACCCTTCCAGGCCTACTCGTCAGCCAATGGTGTTTGGTCTGGGGAGTGGGGTGACGGATAATGGTGGGTGAAATTTCTGCTAATCGGGTGGAGAGCGTCCCAATGCTCTGGCTAAGAATGTTGATTTGTGTGCTGATCGCCAGCGTTGTCGTCCTGACCATGGCGGCGGTGGGCGTGCGTTGGTTCTATGACCGGGACCAGCAGGAAGAGAGCGCCGCCGAATTTATCGAGCAGGTGGGGCTGACCGGACTGTTCGATGGGCCCGGCGGAAGTGAACGAGAGCGGGACGCTCGCCGGGAATTCGTGCGTCAGGGGCCCCAGGAGAGAGAACGTCCGACACCTGCCGTGGAGGTCCCGGAGCGGGAAATCACCGGCTTTGTTCAGGTCGAATTCACCGTATTTCCGGATGGCCGTGTGGATGAAGTGGAAGTGGTGGGTGCTCGGCCTGAAGGGATCTACGAAGAACAGGCCCTCCAACAGGTTGAGGCCGCAGATTACACCGGCCAGGTGAGTCCGGCCGAGGAGGATGGGGAGCGACGCACCGAAATCGTCGAGTTCACCGTGCCCGCCAGCGAAATGGAACGCTGAATCGGATAGCCCCCGCCCGGGTTCGACCCTTCGCGATGGTCGATGCCCAGCGGGGGAGCAAGAGGCCGCGCTACAGCTTCACCTTTGGGTTCAGGGTGTAGCGGCCGGTAATCGAAGCCTCGCCCAGCACATGACCCTTGATGGCGGCTTCCACATCCGGACCGCGGAAATCCCCCTCCACAGGCACGCGTGCCAGGGAGGTGGCGATCAGTCGAAAACGGTAGCGGTGGGGAATCTCGTCGTTCCAGGGTGGACAGGGTCCGTCATAGCCGAAGTACTGGCCTTCCATGTCCGGGTCTCCCGCCAGAAAGCCGGTGAAATCGTTCAAGCCCTGACGAGTGCCGTTGGGCCCATCCGGTCTACGCTTGCCTCGCGGGATAACGCTGTCGGAGCAGCTGCCCTCTGCGATCTGGCCCAGGCTTGGGTCGATATCCACCATGACCCAGTGATAGAAGGGGACCCGGGGCAGATCTTTGGATACGGTTTTCCCTTCCTGGTTCACATCATCCGCTTCGCTGGGTACATCCGGATCCACACAGAGGATGAGCAGGGAACGGGTACCTTCCGGCAAGCCGGACCACTGCATGGCGGGATTGCGATTGTCGCCGAGGCGCATATGGTTTTTGGTGTCCGGCACCCCAAAGGCAAAGCGTTCGGGGATGGGGCCATTGTCCTCAAAGCCTTCAATGCGCAGTTCCATCTCTGCCTCCTTCCTGCCCTTGGCGGGCAGCCTTGTTAAAATTCGACGTTCCATTTCCCAGATAGCATCCTAGGACATCCCATCATGGCAAAACTTTCCACTCAGGGGGAAGCACTGGCATTCACCGGCCCGGCCGGCAAGCTGGAGGGCCTGCTCCAGGAATCGGACAGCGACGAGGCACGGGCCATCGCCGTGGTTTGCCACCCCCATCCCTTGCACCAGGGCAGCATGCACAACAAAGTGGCGCATACTCTGGCACGGGCTTGTAGCGAGGCCGGGGCCGTGAGCCTGCGATTCAACTTTCGCGGCGTGGGTGGCAGCGAAGGGGAATTCGATGAGGCGGTGGGGGAGACGGCCGATGCGCTGGCGGCGGTGGCCTGGATGCGGGAACACTATCCCGGATTGCCCCTGTGGCTGGCGGGCTTTTCCTTCGGCGCCCAGGTCAGCCTGCAGGCCAGCCCCAAGGCAGGGCCGGATCGTCTGATCACCGTGGCGCCGCCGGTCCAGCGATTCGGTGGTACCCGACCGGCCCGGCCGGATTGCCCCTGGTTGCTGCTGCAGGGGGAGGCGGATGAGGTGGTGGATCCCCAGGCGGTGTTTGACTGGGCCGAGCGCTATGCCGAGCCGCCGGAGATCGCCCGTTTTCCCGAGGTGGGGCATTTCTTCCATGCCAACCTCACGCCGCTCCGCGAACGGGTTTTGGCCTTTCTCAAGGAATGAGAAAGGCCAAAAAATCTTCGTGGAATACCTCGGAGGATAAGAGCGGACCGCCAATACGTCATTCCATTGCGCAGTCACAAAATATGCCCAATGTGAAGCTTGACGAGTGCTCTATCTTGGCAAGGTGATCAATGCTACGAGGAACCATAAAAAAGCCCGCCTGAATCCAGGCGGGCTTTTTACGACAATCCCCATGGGGGAAAGCGTGATCAAATCATTTCTTTCAAACCCTTGAGGGGTTGGACCTTCACCGCCTTGCGAGCTGGCTTGGCCTTGATGGTGATTTCCTCGCCGGTGAAGGGGTTGACCCCCTTGCGGGATTTAGTGGCCGGCTTTTTCACCGTCTTGATCTTCAAAAGACCCGGCATGTTGAATACTCCCGGTCCCCGACGACCCACATTGCGCTTGATCTCCGCATGCAGGGAGTCAAACACCGCGTCCACATCCTTGCGGGTGAGACCTGTGTCGTCGGCAATCTTGGAGATCAATTGTGCCTTGGTTGGCGGCTTGGCGGCTGCCTTGGCAGCCGTCTTCTTTTTCTTGCGAGTTGCCATTAAGGGCTCCTTCTCAATTGGTGCTCAGCGATTCAGATAAAGGGATGATCCGCCTCTATTCGTTGGTGGGTCAGATCACCTGACTTCGGAAAATACCACAGTGGCTCCCTCAGGGTCAGCCTTGTTGCCATTTCGGTGGGCAGGCTAGAAAGCGCGTTGGAACTCAATGACCTCTTCACGGCGTTCCCCTTCTGGCGCCACCCTCAGGGTGAAATTAAGGATTTCGCCTCTGTTTACCCCCACATCGCCAATGTAATAGATAGCATCTTCTTCGCTGATCTCCCGCATGCTGAAGCGCTTGAGCTGTCCATTGAGGTTGACGGCCTGGGCATTGATTCGCGCGGAGACCGGAATTGTGCGGTCTTCTTCCCGCTCCCGAACGGTAATATTCAGCAGCACCCGGGTGTCGCTGCGAGTGATGCCGTAAGCGCGAGCCATGGCCTCCGGCAAGGCACTGGTGGGCAATACATTGTAGTAGATGGTATGCCGATCCGTTTCCCGGGCCTGCTCCACTTCGCCCGCCACCGGGGTGATGGATAGCAGCATGGTGATCAAAAATATTCCCAGTCGCTTAGTCATGTTCCCACCTCAAAGGACGGCTTCTATTTGCCCCGTTGGGGCCCACCTTCAGTTTAGCAGCCCCGTGGGCCCACCACCTCCCACTCACCGTCAGCCATACATGGCCAAGGGTAGACCGGCCATGATGCCCTGCAACAACAAGTTCAGGAAAAACAGGAAAATGATAACCAGCATGGGAGACAGGTCTATGCCACCTAGATCCGGCATCAGTCGACGTACAGGTTGCAGCAGAGGTCGGTTGAGTTGCCAGATGGCGCCCAGTACCGGATTGGGATTGCCGGGGCTGAGCCAGCTGACAATGACCTGAATCAAAATGGTAAATATGAACAGCATGATGCTGAGGTGAATAATCTTTAGAGCGGCATAGAAGGGCAGCTGAATGGGGTCCAGTACCCCTAGTCGGCTCTGGATCAGCGCCAGAAGCAGAATATTGATCGCCTGCAACACCAGCATCAGCAGAATGGCGGCCAGATCGAAACCGCGCCAGGCCGGCATCACCCGATGCAGCGGTTTCATTACTGGGTCGGTGGCTCGAATCACTAGCTGGCTTAAGGGATTGTAGTAGTCCGCCCGCAGTTTCTGCAGCACAAAACGCAGCAGCACTGCCAGGGTGTAAAGACTGATCAGGGTGTTAACCAGAAATGACAGCGGGGTTGCCAGGGTATCCATGGTTAATCCTTGCCAAATTCGTCAGAAAGGCTGCGTGAACGGTCCCGGGCGGCGGTGAGGGCCCGGGTGAAGGTTTCCTCGATGCCGGCCTCCCGGAGAACCTCCAACGCCGCCGCCGTGGTGCCGCCGGGGGACGTCACCTTTTCCCTCAGGGTGGCTGCATCATCCTCCCCTTCACGAGCCATGCGCGCCGCACCCAAAGCGGTTTGCTGAACCAGTTTTTCGGCCACCTCGCCAGGCAGGCCCAGCGATTGGGCGGCTGCCTGCATGGCCTCCATCACCAGGAAGAAATAGGCGGGGCCGCTGCCGGAGGTGGCGGTCACCGCATCCATATGGCCTTCCTCTTCCACCCAGAGCGTCATACCCACTGCAGCCATAATGGTTTCGGCCTGCTTTTTTTGTTCGGCGTCCACGGAGGAGTTGGCATACAGCACGGTGGCACCGGTCTGTAGCAGGGCCGGGGTGTTGGGCATGGCCCGGACCACCGGTACATTGCCTCCCAGCCAGCGACTGATGTCCGGCTCCCGCAGGCCGGCGGCGATGGAGAGTACCACCGACCGGTTTTCCTGAACCAGGTCCTTGATCTGGGCGGCTGCTTCTCGCAGGACTTGGGGTTTGACCGCCATCACGATGACATCGGCATGGGCGGCGGCTTCGGTGTTTTCCTGGGTCACATTGACCTTGTGGCGGTATCTCAGCTCATCGAGCTTGTCCACAAACGGGTCGGCCACCCAGATGGACTCCGGCGAACGACCGTCCGCGATCAATCCTCCCACCAGGCTTTCGGCCATGTTACCGCCGCCGATGAATGCAATACTGCCTTCACTCATGCCTTGCTCCTGTGTCAGAGACCGGAATTCTCTCATTTCGTATAATGGGGAATGATATCAGTCCCGGGAGCCGAACAGGGCGGTCCCCACGCGTATCAGGGTGCTGCCTTCCAGTACCGCCGCCTCCAGATCCGCCGACATGCCCATGGACAGGGTATCCAGACTGTGTCCACCGGCATTGAGATCCGCCATCAGTGCGGCCAGCTTTCGGAAGGGTTGCCGCTGGGCCCTCTCCTCCTCCTCGGGAGCCGGCAGGCACATCAGCCCCCGCAGCTGTACTTTCGGTAATTCAGCCACGGCATCGGCCAGCTCGGCCGCCTGATCCGGAGCCACCCCTGCCTTTTGGCTTTCCTCACTGATGTTCACCTGGAGGCAGAGCGCCAGGGGGGGCAGATGGTCCGGACGCTGCTCACTCAGCCGCCGGGCGATCTTGAAGCGGTCCACCGAGTGAACCCAGTCGAAATGCGTGGCGATGGGGCGGGTCTTGTTGGATTGGATGGGGCCGATGAAATGCCAGCATAGGGGCGGCTCGGTCTCGGCCAGGCCCTCCATTTTGTCCAGCGCTTCCTGGAGATAGTTTTCGCCAAAATCCTGCTGACCCGCCTCAGCCAGCGACTGGATATCGGCCATGGGCTTGGTCTTGCTCACGGCCAGCAGGCGAATCGCTTCAGGATCTCTCCCGGCCTGCCGGGCGGCGTCGCGAATACGTCGTCTCACCGAAGTGAGGCGCTGGCTGGCTAGGGAGGACGGCATTTCCGGCTTCATGGTGCTCCTGCGTATGGCCTGCATGCATGATGGGTTTGCGGAGTTCGCATGTTCGGCGCTATCTTGGTATCCGAATTCCCGGAGACCTGGCGGCGGCGACGGCTATTCAACGCCTTATGTTATCGCGCCGCCGGGGGGTAGACCATGCTTCTGACAGGAGAGTTGCAATGGCGATCGACATCGCCCAGCTTTTGACCTTCGCCGTCAAGAATGACGCCTCGGACCTGCATTTGTCGGCTGGGGTGCCGCCCATGATTCGTGTCAATGGTGATATCCGCCGGGTGAACATGCCCGCGCTGGAGCACAAGGATGTGCACGCCATGGTCTACGACATCATGAATGACAAGCAGCGCAAGGATTTCGAGGAGTTTCTCGAATGTGACTTTTCCTTCGAGATCCCGGAGCTGGCCCGTTTTCGTGTCAATGCCTTCAACCAGAAACGGGGCGCCGGTGCGGTCTTTCGTACCATTCCTTCCAAGATCCTCACCCTGGAAGATCTCAATGCCCCCCGGATATTTGCCGATATCGCCGAAAACCCGAGGGGTATCTGCCTGGTGACCGGGCCCACCGGTTCCGGTAAGTCCACAACCCTGGCGGCCATTGTCAACTACATCAACGAGAACCATATGGGGCATATCCTCACCGTGGAGGATCCCATTGAGTTTGTGCATGAAAGCAAGAAATGCCTGGTTAACCAGCGTGAGGTGCATCGGGATACCCTGGGCTTCAGTGAAGCCTTGCGTTCGGCACTGCGTGAGGATCCGGACGTGATTCTGGTGGGGGAAATGCGTGACCTGGAAACCATCCGCTTGGCCCTGACGGCAGCGGAAACCGGTCACCTGGTCTTCGGTACCCTGCACACCAGTTCCGCGGCCAAGACCATCGACCGTATCATCGATGTCTTTCCGGCGGCGGAGAAGGACATGGTCCGGGCCATGTTGTCGGAATCACTGCGTGCGGTGATTTCCCAGACTCTGATGAAGAAGGTCGGCGGCGGCCGGGTGGCGGCCCACGAAATCATGATCGGCACGCCGGCTATTCGGAACCTGATCCGGGAAGGCAAGGTGGCGCAGATGTATTCGGCCATCCAGACCGGTCAGGGCAGCGGTATGCAGACCCTCGACCAGAACCTTCAGGAGTTGCTGCGCCGCGGGGTGATCGACAAGCAGCAGGCTCGGCTCAAGGCCGCCAACAAGGAAGGCTTTGCATGATAACGGCCCTGCCATGGGGCGAGGCGCGGTGAGGATCGAAAATGGATAGAGAACAGGCGACACGCTATATGCAGGACCTGCTTCGGGCCATGAGCCAGCGGGGCGGTTCCGATCTCTTTATTACGGCGGGTTTTCCTCCGGCCATCAAGGTGGATGGTGAACTGCAGCAGTTGACGGACAAGCCCTTGGGGCCGGACCAGAGTGCCTTGCTGGTGCGGGCCATCATGAATGACAAGCAGGCCAAGCAGTTTGATTCCACCAAGGAGGCCAACTTCGCCATCAGTCCCCGGGGTATCGGCCGCTTCCGTGTCAGCGCCTTTGTCCAGCAAGGGCGCACCGGTGCCGTGCTGCGGACTATCAATACCGATATTCCGCGGCTGGAGGACCTGAATCTGCCCGAGGCCCTGGGTGAAGTGGCCATGACCAAGCGGGGGTTGGTGATCGTGGTGGGGGCCACCGGCTCCGGTAAGTCCACCACCCTGGCCGGCATGCTGGGTTATCGTAATCAACGGAGCCGAGGTCATATCATCACGATTGAAGATCCGGTGGAATTCGTCCACCCCCATCAAGGCTGCGTGGTGACCCAGCGGGAAGTGGGGGTGGATACCGAGGACTGGCATGCGGCCTTGAAAAACACCCTGCGTCAGGCACCGGATGTGATTCTGATCGGGGAGATCCGGGACCGGGAGACCATGGACTACGCGGTGCAGTTTTCCGAGACGGGCCACCTTTGCCTGTCCACACTGCACGCCAATAACGCCAACCAGGCCCTGGATCGCATCATTAACCTCTTCCCTGAGGAGCGTCGTGAGCAATTGCTCATGGATCTGGCCCTCAATCTACGGGGCATCATATCCCAGCGTCTGATCCGCAAGTCGGATGGCGAGGGCCGGGCGGTGGCGGTGGAAATATTGCTCAATACCCCCTTGATTGCCGATATGATTGAGAAAGGTGAAGTGGGCGAGATCAAGGAAGTCATGGGCCGCTCCCGGGAGCTGGGCATGCAGACCTTCGATCAATCCCTGTTTGATCTGTTCGAGGCCGGTGAGATCAACTATGAGGATGCCCTGCGCAATGCCGACTCCACCAATGAGTTGCGTCTCAAGATCAAGCTGGAAAGCGAGCGCCAGCCCAGGGATCTGGAGAAGGGTACGGAGCGACTGCACATCATGGAAGACGAGGATGACGGTGGTGGCATGCGACGTTGATCTTTCCTGATTCGAACCGCAAGCCCATCAAGCCAATCGATTAGCACGAAAGGACATCATGAATATTGCCCCATATCTGAAGCTGATGGCCGACAAAAAGGCCTCGGACCTCTACATCACGGCCAATGCGCCGGTGAAGATGCGCCTGGAAGGCAAAATGGCCTCGGTGGGCAAGACGGTGCTGACCCCGGATCTGGTCGAGGAAGTGGTCATGAGCGTTCTTTCTGAACGGGACCGGCGTATTCTGGAAGTGGATCTGGAAGTGGACTTTGCCCTGTCGGAAAAGGGTGTGGGGCGTTTCCGGGGCAATGCCTTCAATCAGCGCGGCCAGTTGGCCATGGTCCTGCGTTACATTCCCTCCAGCGTGCCGCAGTTGGACGGCCTGGGGCTGCCGGAGGTGCTCAAGGAGGTGTCATTGACCTCCCGCGGTTTGGTACTCATGTGCGGTTCCACCGGCTCGGGTAAATCCACCACCCTGGCGGCCATGATTAATCACCGCAATCAGCATGCCAATGACCACATCCTCACCATTGAGGATCCCATTGAATACACCCACAAGCATGGCAAGTCCATCATCAATCAGCGGGAGCTGCATCAGGACACTCTGTCCTATGCCAAGGCCCTGCGTTCGGCCTTGCGTGAAGCGCCGGATGTGATCCAGATTGGTGAGATCCGGGACCGGGAAACCATGGAGGCCTGTATCCAGCTGGCGGGTACCGGTCACTTGGCCATTTCCACCCTGCATTCCAATAATGCCCACCAGACCCTGGACCGCATCGTGAATCTCTTCCCCAAGGAGCTGCATTCGCAGGTCTTTATGGATCTGTCACTGAATCTGAGAGCGGTGATCTCCCAGCGACTGGTTCAGGGGACCGATGGCAAGCGGGTGGCGGCCTGTGAGGTGATGATCAACACGGCCTATATCCAGGAGCTGATTCTCAAGGGGCAGATCGAGACCCTGGCCGATGCCATGGAGGATTCCAATGAGCCGGGCATGCAGACCTTTGATGAATCCCTGAACCGCCTCTATCAGGATGGCCGCATCAGTCTGGAAGAAGCATTGAATAACGCCGACTCGCGAGCCAATCTGGAAGCCAAGATCAACTTTGGGTGAGCACGCCTGCCTTGGCGGGCAGCACCCACCAGGCTTGTCTGGGCACGCCTGAGCTTGCGCTTCGCTCAAGCTTTAGCGCCACTAAAGCATTCGCTCCAGCGCGGCGCTCAGCCGCACCCATCCTGCGCCCAGAGCGTCTCAGGGACGGATTCACAGCGTTCCTGGACAGTTCCACCCTGTACTCGAGCCGTGAAATTCAAACAGAAACCAATACCCTCAGCTGGTTGTAGCTCGAACCACCTCGTGGGTTTTTACCTGACGTTTTTCCTGCGCTGCCAGCTTGCGCTAAGCAGCTAGTGGAAGAGGCCGGCCTTGTTGGCGGGTTGGTCGGGGGGGAAGACGCTGTTGGCTTCGAAGACCGGGCCGTCCACGCAGACCCGTTTCATGGCCGGGCCCTGCTCGGTTTCCACTTGGACCACACAACCGGCACAGCCGCCCACCGCGCAAGCCATGTATTCCTCCAGCGCCACCTGGCAGGGCAGGCCGTGCTTTTGGGCCAGTCGGGCGGTGGCGGCCAGCATGGGGGTGGGACCACAGGCATGAATCTCCACCTGGGCGTGTTCTTCCGGGGCCAGGCTGTTAAGCCAATGGTCTGCCAGTTCCGTGACAAAGCCCTCATGACAGCCGGCAAAGCCTGCGCCACTGGCCAGCCGGCAGGGGATGTTCCAGTCCTCCAGCAAGGGCATGGTGGCAATCACCCCTTCGGGAATGCCGGGCATTAGCAAGGTCGACGGGTGCGGCTTAAAGGGGAAAGGTACTTCCGAGCCGAGGATGGCAAAGGGCTTTAGGGCCTCGTCGCGGCGCATGCGATCGGCAAGAAAGACCATGGGAGGAATCCCTACCCCGCCGCCGATCAGCAGGGGGCGGCGCCGATCCGGCCGGGGTTTAAAAGGCTGGCCGATGGGGCCCATCACGCTAAGGGTGTCGCCCACTTTTTGTCCGGCCAGCAGTTGGGTGCCCTTGCCCACCACTTTGTACAGGCATTCCACCCAGCCGGCTTCCGCATCCACCCGCATGATGGACAGGGGGCGTCGCATGGCCAAAGCGTCCGAGCAACGGATATGGACAAAGCTTCCCGGCTCGGCCCGGCGGGCGGTTTCCGGTGCTTGAAAACGCAACACATATTGCTCGGCAGGATGCCGGCTGTGAGCCAGAATCTCGGCGTCCTCGACAAAGATGCTGCCACGGTGTTCAGGATGCGTTGTCATCGCTGCTTGTCTCCAGAAAAAAGCCAGGCCAGTGCCGCCATTCGCGCCGGTACGCCGTTCTCTACTTGTTTGAGGATCAGTGAACGGGGCCCGTCCGCCAGGGCGCTATCGATCTCCACCCCCCGGTTCATGGGCCCCGGATGCATGATCTGGGCCTGGGGGGCCCATTCGGCGATCCGCGCCTCATTCAGGCCCCAGTGCTCGTGAAAGAGTTCGTTTTCACCGGTGGTCCCTTTGGTCAGTCGCTCCTGCTGGATGCGCAAGGCCATGATGACCTGAGCGCCCTGGATGCTGTCCGCCAGTGTATCGCTGAGCGTCGCCTCAGGGGGTACGGTTTCGGGGCGGAAGACGCCGGGCGCGCCCAGACGCAATCGGTGACAGCCCAGATGCTCAATGGCCTGAAGCCAGGAATTGACCACCCGGGAGTGGCGCAGGTCACCGATAATGCTCAGATCCAGACGCTGGATGTCATGGCCTTCCCGGGCCAGTGTCAGCAGATCCAGCAGGATCTGGGTGGGATGGTCCCGGGTACCGGCGCCCGCATTGAGCAAATGGCAGCCATCGGGCAGGGCCCGGGCGGCGGCGTCAATGGCGGCTCTTTCCTCATGCCGCATGACGAACAGACGAACCCCCATGGCGGCCAGGGTGGCCACCGTGTCGGCCACCGTTTCGCCCTTGCGGCTGGAGCTGCTTTGCATGTCCAGATTGAGTACATCGGCCCCCAGGCGGCGGGCGGCCAGCTCGAAGGAGCAGCGGGTGCGGGTGCTGGGTTCGTAGAAGAGCATGGCAATAGTTTGACCCTGGAGCAGGTCTTGCCGATGGGTCGGGCCCTGCTTGGCAAAAGCCTGACCATCCGCCACCAGGCGCTTGAGGGTGTCGGCATCCAGATCCCGGATGCTGAGCAGATGTTGGCTCATGTCTCGTCCTTTCCGATCAACTCTCCGCCACCGCCCAGGGCATCCTGCAATATGCAGACTGCGGCCCAGTCATCAATGGCCGCCCCGGCCGGGCGGCGGTCGCCCATGATAGTGGCCATCTCCCGCGCGGCCTGGGAGCTCAAGGCCTCATCCAGGCCGTAAATCGGCCGTTCAAAGCGACCGTGTAACTGTCGGGCAAAGCGCCTTACTCGCGGCGTGAGGTCATTGTCCGTACCGTCGGCGTGACGCGGAAGGCCCACCACCAGGGCCACCGGTCGCCATTCCTGAATCAGGGCCTCGATGGCGGACCAATCCGGTTTACCCTGATCGCAGGCCACGATTTTAAGGGGGTTGGCCTGGGCCGTCAGGGTTTGCCCCACTGCTACGCCGATTCTCTTCAAGCCGTAATCAAAGCCCAGCCAG
Organism: Natronospira proteinivora; assembly: GCF_024170465.1. NCBI lineage: Bacteria > Pseudomonadati > Pseudomonadota > Gammaproteobacteria > Natronospirales > Natronospiraceae > Natronospira > Natronospira proteinivora. The sequence continues at coordinate 1,072,373 of NZ_JALJYF010000002.1, forward strand.
GTGCCTTGGGGCCGAGCGCGGGATGGGCTATTCATGCGGTGCCGGATTGACCGCTTAATCGATGGATGTCCACGCCCATGTTGCGGGCGGCCTCGCGCCAACGTTCAGCTGGTGGTACATCGAACAGGATGCGTGGGTCGGCCGGACTGCTCAGCCAAGCGTTTTCCGTGATCTCCTGTTCCAGTTGGCCGGCTTCCCAGCCGGCATAGCCCAGAGCCACAAAGCTGCGATCAGGCCCCTTGCCCTCGGCAATGGCTGCCAGGATATCCCGTGAACTGGTCACGCCCAACTCGTCCCCCAAGTCTAGGGTAGCCTCCCAGTTCCCCACTGGCTGGTGGATGACAAAGCCCCGTTCTCTTTCCACCGGCCCACCGCTGAACAGCACCTGTTCGCCAATGGCTGGATCCTGCTGCTCAAGTTCCAGCTGTTCCAGCACATCCAGCAGGTGAATATCATCCAGGGGACGGTTGACGGTAATCCCCAGGGCGCCATCGCTGTTGTGTTCACAGATCAGGGTCACCGAATGATGGAAGTTGGGATCACCCAGCGCCGGCATGGCGATGAGAAAGTGTCCGTTGAGGAAGTCCTGTTGGCTCATGATCGGCGGAATCCGCGGCTTTAGCCTTTGTATGCGAAGGCGCCATTCTATCAGGCCAAGGCCGATGAAGTCCCAGATGGATCAGGGGTCGGAGACGTGGACACCGGAGCGAATCGTGCGATCGGTACCGAATTCCCAGCGATAGACAAAGCGCAGCACATCGGTGTCTTCCCGGATGCTGTCGGGAAAGGGGGGGAAGGGCGCGGCCATGCGCACGATCTGGGTGGCCGCGCGATCCAGCACCGGGTGTCCGGAGCTTGAACGGGGGCGGATCTCCTTCAGGGTACCGTCCGCACCCACGGCCACCTCCAGGGAGAGTACACCGGTCAGGTCCGAGCGGCGGGCCTCTTCGGGGTAATGCTCATTGCCCACTTCTTCCACTCGCTGGCGCCATTCTTCCAGATAGCGGGCGAATCGGGATTCCCGGGTGTTGACGGAAATGAAGGTTTCCCGCGGGTCGTCGCTATGGGCCAATGGCTGGCGGTCGTCGTCGCTGATGGGGTCGGCCTGTTCCGCGCCGTCGGTCAGTAGTCGGGCCAGCTGCAAGGGTTGGCGGGTGTTATGGGGGCTGGTGGCCGCGGTCCGGGTCTGCTGGGGGCTGTTTTCGGCCGTCAGCAGGGGATCGCTTTCCGGCTCCGGCGTCAGCGTATCCAGGCTATCCGGGGACTCGCTGCCGTCCACGCTGTCCACCTCGGTTTCTTCGGCCCAGCCTTCTTCCAGGCCCGGGTTGGGGAGCTGGTCGAGGGTGGATTGGGCCGATTCCGGTCGCACCCGTTCTTCAATATTGCCGGCCCCCCGTTGATCTGCCTGGGCCAGATAATCGGCCTGATCCGGCGGGGTCTCGTCCGGGGTGGCCACCAGGGTGACTTCCAGGGTATTGGCCAGGGCATCCTGGCGGTCTTCACCGCCGAAGCTGATGCCCAGGATGATCATGCCATGCAGCAGGGCGGCCAGAAACAGGGTGGTAAACAGCCGGTCCCTGGACTGGGGGCGCAGTTTGACAACTTCCACCTTGCGCATGCCGTGTTTATCTCCTTGCCTCGGCCTGGTTCAGCCATTTCAGGGTTTCGACCGCAATCAAGCCGGTTATTATCCCCAGGGGCAGGGCGGCGGCCAACAGGAAAGGCGCCAGGTTCCACAGCCCCGGATGGGGGATAAAAACCAGCCAGGCGATGAGCAATTGTCCCCCAATATGGGCCATTGATGCCATAGCCGCCATGCCCACCGGCCCCAGACCCCATCGCATCAGGGGGTTGGCCAGGCCCATGACGGTCAGGCTCAACAGACCACCGCTCAGACTCAGGGCGAAGGCCGGGGTGAGAAAAGTGCCAATGAGCAGGCTGGCCCCCACAATCCGCAGCAGTGTGACCCAGGCCGCCATGCGCCAGCCGTAGCGAAACAGCACAATCAGGGTAATGACATTGGCCAGGCCCGGCCGTAAGCCCGGCAGGGGGCTGGGAATGGCGGTTTCCAGCACATGGATGGCCACCGCCAGCGCCGCGAAACCCACCACCAGTCGATCCCGGCTGGCCTCAGTAATGGAGGCTGTCATAGGCGGTCTCCCTTCCCTGCAATCGAATATGCAGTCGGTTGGGGACACAATTGATGGTGGCACCGGCCTGTTCCTGCCAGCCCTGACGCATGCAGAGACGGTGAGGACAGGGGGCCTGGGTGATCCGGATCCGGCCGTCTCGAACGGCCAACCGGCTTTCCCCCAGCGGGCCGTTGACTGCATATTCCCCGTCCTGGTTCAACGCCAGGCTGCCATGCCGTTCGCCGTCCAGATAGAGGTGGGCCTCTCCGGCTGCCGGGCCGCCGAGACTGGCCGCCAGCCAGAAACCCAGGCCCAGCCCCAGCAAGGCGATGACCGTGATGTCGAGGACTGAGATCCGTGAACGGCTCATGGCAGGGTGCGCTCCCTGATCTCGGGCTGACGGTGGGGGAAGTCCAGCCGGGGGGCCAGTTCGGGCGTGACTTCCACTTGGCCTTCATGAGTGACGATCATTACCTGTCGGACCTGCATTCGGGCGGCAATAGCGGGCCAGTGTTCGGGGCCGGCCACGAACAGAGCGGTGGCGGCCGCATCCGCCCGGGCACAATCCCGCGCCACCACGGTAGCCGAGGCAGTGCCTCGGGCCGGGCGACCGTATTCCGGGTGGAGCAGGTGGTGAAAGCGTTCCCCGCCGTACTCGAAATCCCGTTCATAGTCGCCGGAGGTCAGCAGACACTCGCCATCGGCCACCTCCAGGCCGGCCAGCACCTGCTCGCCCCGGGGGTCGATAATGCCGATCCGCCAGGGGCGCTGCCCGGCCTCGCCGAGTACCAGCACATCGCCTCCCAGGTTGATAATGCCGGAGGTGATGCCCTTTTCGGGCAATAGCTGCTTGAGCTGGTCCAGGGTCACCCCCTTGATCAGCCCGCCCAGGTCCAGTCGCAGGCCCGGTCTAGGGACATGCAGTCGATTCCCTTCCAGTCTCAGTTCTTCCATTGTCGGCAGTGCTGCCAGCAAGGTGCTTAGTTCTGTCTCTGTTGGCGGCGGGCTAGCATCCGGTCGTGGCTGGCGATGAAAGCCCCAGGCTTCCACCAGGTTGCCCAGGCCGGGGTGGAAATAACCCTGGCTGTCCCGGCCCAGTTCAAAGGCTTTGTCCAATACCGGTGCAAGGGTGTCGGGTACGGTCACTTGCCCTGAGCCGGCCAGGGCTTCATTCAGCTCGCCCAGTTCGCCACTGCCCCAGGCATCCCAGCGTTGCTGCCATGTCTCGAAGCGGGGCGCCAGTGATTGCCGGGCGGCGTCGGCATCTCCCTGTACTGTCAGTTCAATCCGGGTCCCCATGGCATAGAAGTGGCTGTGCTCGGGCTCAGCGGCCGGCTCGCAGGCCATCACCGGCAGAATCAAACCCGATACCAGTAGCCAGACCGGAATGGTGGGGTGGCGATTCATCGCCCTCATGGGGTCAGGCCCAACCGGCCTGGCGGGCAAGGGCATCCATCAGTTCGCCCGCGATATTGCTGCCGTAGAGCTTATCCAGTTCCCGGATACAGGTGGGGCTCGTGACATTGATTTCGGTGACATAGTCGCCGATTACATCAAGCCCCACGAAGGTCAGCCCCTTGTCTCGCATGACCGGGCCAATCCGCTCACACAGCCAGTGATCCCGTTCACTCAGCTCCACGCCCTGTCCCCGGCCGCCGGCGGCCAGGTTGCCCCGGCTTTCCCCTTCCGCGGGAATGCGGGCCAGCGCCGGGCCCGTGGGGTGGCCGTCCACCAGCAGGATGCGTTTGTCGCCCTCACGGATGGCGGGCAGGTAGCTCTGCACCAGGGCATAACGCTGTCCTTCCCGGGTCAAATGGTCCAGGACCACGCTGGTGTTGTTGTCACCGTCGGCCAGAATGAAGATATCCCGGCCCCCCATGCCATCCAGGGGCTTGAGAACCGCCTTGCCCTGCTCCCGGATGAAAGCGCGCAGGCGGGATCGGTCCCGGGTGATGACGGTGGGCGGGCAGCACTCGGGGAACCAGGCGGTGTAAACCTTTTCGCTCACATCCCGCAGACTGGCCGGGCGGTTGACCACCCGAACCCCTTCCTCCTCGGCCCGCTCCAGGATGTAGGTGGCATAGATGTATTCCATATCAAAGGGTGGATCCTTGCGCATCAGCAGGCCGTCCAGTTCGCTCAGTGGCCCTTCCTGGGTCTCGCCCAGATCGAACCAGTCATGATTGTCATCGCGCACTGTGATCGAATGGTAACGCCCCATGGGCCGGCCATTGTCCAGGTAGAGATCCGCCAGGGTGAGGTAATACAGTGACCAGCCCCGACGCTGGATTTCCAGCATCATGGCCAGGGTGCTGTCCTTGTAGGGCGTAATGCCCTGAATGGGGTCCATGACCACGCCGATGCGGGGAGTCTTGCTACTGCCATCGCCCATGCTGCTTCCTTTTGCCAACAATGGATGTGGGGGCCAACGCTTCCGAAAGCGCCTAATGCTCGGTACAGTGTACCTTCATGTGTCCAGAGCAGTGGATCTGAACCCGCCTGCGATGGACCAGGAATCGAAAAAACCAACAAGATTCCGCGGCGTTCCGTGAACGAGTTCAAGGGAATTTTGTGGATTGTTCGCTAATATTATGATAGAACGCGATAATATTGGTGACATCTTCTGGTAAAACCGAACCAGGGGACGGGGATTCGACATAGCGTGGGGCGGTTTTCGACACCAAAATGACGTACAGTGTCTTACAAGGGGCCGCCCCAGGGGGGGTGACGAGATATGATTCGCACGGAGGCCGCCTCTGCCGAAAGGGCAAGCGAGACAGCACGCCCGCCAGTCAACCAATCCAGGATGCGCAACATGATGGAGGTGCCGGTGGCGAATGAGGGTGATCTGACTGGGCTCAAGGTTCTGGTCATTGACGATAGCAAGACCATTCGCCGCACGGCTGAAACCTTGCTCAAGAAGGCTGGCTGTGAAGTGCTTACCGCAGTGGACGGCTTCGAGGCCTTGTCCATTATCGCCGAATCCAGGCCGGATATTATCTTCGTGGACATCATGATGCCGCGTCTGGACGGTTACCAGACCTGTGCCTTGATCAAGCGAAATACCAGTTTTCGGGCGACTCCGGTGATCATGCTCTCCAGCAAAGATGGTCTGTTTGACCGGGCGCGGGGACGAATCGTTGGCTCGGAGGAGTACCTTACCAAGCCTTTTACCCGGGATGAGCTTTTGGGGGCGATCGAGAATCATGTGCGCCGCACGGCTTGATCATGCTTTCGGCAAATTGACTAGGCAGTACTTTTAACTTATCGCAACGGATTTTGGAGGAACAGGCTGATGGCGACGGTGTTGATCGTTGATGACTCCCCCACAGAGGTGCATGTATTTAAGACCCAGCTTGAAAAACATGGTTATGACGCCATTTCCGCCGAAAATGGCGAGGAAGGCCTGGAAAAGGCCCGCGCTGAGAAGCCGGACGCCATCATCATGGACGTGGTCATGCCGGGAATGAGTGGCTTCCAAGCTACTCGTCAACTGGCCAAGGATGAATCCACCCGGGACATCCCGGTGATTATCATCACCACCAAAGATCAGGAAACCGACAAGATCTGGGGCATGCGCCAGGGTGCCATCGCCTATCTGGTCAAGCCGGTGAAGGAAGAAGCCCTGATCGATAAGGTGAAAGAGGTGCTGGAGAGCTAAGTCACCATGGCCGAAATCACCACACTGGCCGATTTGGCCAATCAGCCGTTTCAGCTGCTTCAGGAGTTGGACCGGCGTTGCCGTCAGGCGGCCGCAGGACGCCAGCAGGACGCGACGCTGGAAGACGGTGACGAGTGGGTCGGTGTGGGGATTCGAATTGGCGATGTCAGTATTCTGGTAGAGCGCGATGAAGTCCGGGAGGTGTTGACCGTGCCTTCAATGGCCCGGGTGCCGGGCGCGCGTTCCTGGTTACGGGGGCTGGCCAATGTACGTGGCCAGCTCTTGTCCGTGGTGGACCTTCAGGAACTGGCGGGGGGGGAGCCCGCAACGATCTCGCGCTCCAGTCGCGTGGTCGCGGTTAAACACCCCGAAATCCCGGCCGGATTGATGGTGGACGAGGTGCGAGGTTTCCGCCGATTCCAGCCTGATGAGGCCGTTCAGGAAGTGCCCGATGTCTTCAGTGAAGAGTTCCGCGATTTTTTCCGCGGCGGCTTTAAGCGGGGCAAGGATTACTGGGCAGTATTGAGTCTGCGGGATCTGGTGGAAAGCCAGTTGTTTTTGCAGGCAGCCAAATGACAATTCGACAGTTTGAGGGCTACGGCCCCTGCAACGGGAATGATGAACGATACCAGGTGACAAACCATGGCTAAGTCCTCGGAAAGCACATCCAATAAACTACTGTGGGTACTGATTCTCACAGTCCTCGCCCTGTTGGGTGCGGCAATCGTGAACTTCTTCTTCGTGACTCAGCGAGTGGCGCAGGATGAGGAGTTTCTGGGTCTGGCGGCTGAATCGGCGGTCCTTTCCCAGAGTGTGTCCAAGAACGCCCAGTTGGCCATTGGTGGCGATCGGGAAGCTATTCAGAATCTCTATACGGACCGGGAGCGTTTTGACCGGGCCCTGCAGATCATGCGCCGCGGGGGAGGGGATGCCATTATCAACCCACCGCCTCGGGCGGTCCGTGAGGAAGTGTCCCGGGTTCAGGAAGATTGGGACCGGGGCCGAAACGCTGCCCAGCGGATTCTCGAGAACAGTGACCTGTTGCGTCGCGGCAATGAAGCCCGGGGCGTGGTGGAAGAGAATATGCCTGAACTCCAGAGCAACATCGAGGCTCTGGGGGATCGGATGCTGGAGTTGAATCTGGGGGCCAGCCAGGTCTTCTATCAGGGCCGACTGGCACAGCTGGCGCCTCGTATCCAGCAATGGACGGACTCCCTGGTGTCCGGTTCCGGGGAGCCCTCCGTGGCAGCCCGCCGACTGGGCAATGACAATGCTTTCTTCCAGCGAGTGCTCAACGGCTTTTTGGATGGTGAGGATGACCTCGGCATTGAACCCATTGCCGATAGCGAAGCCTTGTCAATCATCGATGATATCCAATTCTATTACGGCCGTATCGACGATGCGGTGGAGCGGGTAGAAGGCCAGCGTGCCGATCTGGTGCAGATCCATGGCGCTAACCAGACGCTGGCTGAACTCAGTGACCGTTTGCTGTCCGGGACGCGGAGTGTGGAAAGCACCTACCGCAGCACCATGGATGATCGCATGTTCTCCGCCACTTACGGCTATATCTTTGGTGGCCTGGCTCTGTTGATCATGACCATCATGATCTACATCTACGTGCTGACGTCCGATACACGGAAAGCCGCTGCCTTGCAGCAGGAACAAAATGAAAAGAACCAGGAGGCCATTCTTCGCCTGCTGGATGAGCTGGGCAGTCTGGCTGATGGTGACCTCACCGTGCAGGTCTCGGTGACCGAGGATATTACCGGTGCCATTGCCGACTCCATTAACTATGCCGTTGACGCCCTCCGGGAGCTGGTGGTCACTATTAATGATACGGCTGTGCGGGTGGATGCCACGGCCCAGCAGACCCGGGCCACGGCGTCCCATCTGGCGGAAGCGTCCGAACATCAAAGTTCGGAGATTTCTTCCGCCAGTCGCCAGATTCAGGAGATGGCCAACTCCATTGAGCAGGTGTCCGAGAACGCCGAACGTTCTACCCGAGTGGCTCAGCAGTCGGTGGAGATCGCCCATAAAGGCGGTGACGCGGTGCGTCGCACCATCGACGGCATGAACAATATCCGGGAAAACATTCAGGAAACCTCCAAGCGAATCAAACGCCTGGGCGAGAGTTCCCAGGAAATTGGTGATATTGTGGAGCTGATTAACGATATTGCCGAGCAGACCAATATTCTGGCGCTGAATGCCGCGATTCAGGCATCGGCAGCTGGTGAGGCAGGTCGCGGTTTCGCGGTGGTGGCTGATGAAGTGCAGCGGCTGGCTGAACGCTCCGGTAACGCGACCCGGCAGATTGAAGCCCTGGTGAAAACGATTCAGACCGACACCAACGAAGCCGTGATCTCCATGGAGCATTCCACTTCTGGTGTGGTGAACGGGGCACAGTTGGCTGAAAATGCCGGTGAGGCTCTGGATGAGATCGAGAAGGTGTCCAACCATATCGCGACCTTGATTCAGAGCATTTCCGGGGCGGCCCGTCAGCAGGCCAAGGCGGCTACTGATGTTTCCCGCACCATGCAGGTGATTCAGGAGATCACCTCCCAGACGCATGAGGGGACTACGGCCACCGCGGACAATATTGGCAAGCTCGCGGCATTGGCCACTGAACTGCGTAAGTCGGTTGCCGGCTTCAAGCTGCCGGGCAAGGAAGAGAATCAGACTGTGGTCATGTCTTCCGGTGACCACTCTCCTGAAAGCGGGTTGGACACTCTGGCGCAGGAGGATAGTGTGGATCTGGAAGATTCAGGCCAGGATGGGGCCGCGCAGGAGGAGGATTTCTCCGATCTGTCAGGGGAAGGAGAGCTGGATTCCGAACAGGACAGTGACTTCGCCGATGACCTTGACTGGGCGGAGGATGATGATGCCGAGGGGGATGATGATGCGTCCCGCAAGGCGGAACGCGTGGATTAAAGCGAATGGCCGCGGAGCGGCCATTTGATTGCGTGATTTAGGGACCGGGATTAAGAGCCATGACACAGGCCGCTTCCGACTCGCTGCTTTGGATTAAGGGCGAGCTCGACACCATCTTCACCGAGGCCCGGCAGGGCCTTGAAAGCTATGTTGAGGATGAGCGCCCGGAGGGCCTGGAAAAGTGCCTCAAGGCCTTGCGCCAGGCCCATGGCACCTTGCGCATGGTGGAAGTCTATGGGGCCGCCATGCTGGCCGAGGAAATGGCGGCCCTGGGTCGGGCTGTTTCCTCCGGGGAGCTCAAGGAAGAAGAAGCGGGTCTGGAAGTGCTGACCCGGGGCTTGCTGCAACTGCCCGACTATCTGGAGCGCATTGCGGCCGGGCAGCCGGATATGCCCATGGCCCTTTTGTCCCTGATCAATGACATGCGCGCCGCTCGTGGTCGTCCCCTGTTGAGCGAAAGCGCCATTTTTGCCCGTGATATCGGGGGTCGCGGCCTGACGGAGAAGGTTGCCCGCCCTGGCACTGCCGTGGGCGATAGCCAGCAACTGGCCCAGAAGCTTCGTAGTAAATTCCAGAAGGCCCTGTTGGGCTGGTATCGGGAACCCACCGCCGGCAAATACCTCAAGGCCCTGGCCAAGATCTCCGAGAAGCTTGAAGAAGCCTCCGAATCGCCTCCGGTGTTTCAGCTGTGGTGGGTCGTGGGTGGTGCCTTGGAAGCCCTGGCCCATGGCGGCTTGGAAGCGGATGTGAGCTTCAAGCAGCTGATGGGTCGCGTGGACCGGGAGATCAAACGCTTGGCCACTGACGGTGAGGGCGCCATTCAGGCGGATCCGCCGGAAGAACTCATCAACAACCTCCTGTATTACATTGCCCGGGCCACCGCCGGTGGTGATCGAGTCAGTGGTATTCGGGAATCCTTCGGCCTGGATGAATTCCTGCCGGACGAGGAGAAGGTCAAGTCCGTGGAGGCCGCCTTGTCCGGCCCCAACGCCGCGTTGATGCAGACGGTGTCGGCGGCGGTGAAAGAAGACCTGGCGCGGGTCAAGGACACCCTGGATATCTATGTGCGTACCGGGCAGGCGGATACCGAGGAACTGCAGCCCCTGTCGGAATTGCTGCGCAAGGTTTCCGATACCCTGGGAATGCTGGGCCTGGACAAGCTCAAGGAGCAGGTTGCCGGTGAGCAGGAAAGCTTGGCGCAAATGAGTGGTGGCCAGGCAAGCGTGGATGATGACAGTTTGATGCGCACAGCCAGCACCCTGCTGGAAGTGGAGCAGCGGCTGGACCGGCAAATGGTCGGTGTACCCGCTGTTGATCAGGATGACAGCGAGGACTTTGAACAGGCATCCGGTGCGGTCATCCGCGAATGCATCGTCAATCTGGCCCGGGTCAAGGAAAAGGTTCAGGACTACGTCAAAGCCCCGGAACGCCGTGGTGAGCTGGAAAACGTGCCCGAGCTGGTTCAGCAGATTCGTGCTGGTCTGAGCCTGTTGGACCTGGATCGAGTGGGGGAAATCCTGCAGGCTGCGGCGTTTTTCATCCGGGATCGCATCTTCGGCGCCGAGCAGGCGCCCACCCAGCAATCCCTGGATCTGTTGGCCGATGCCATTGTCAGTACCGAATTCTATCTGGAAACCATTCAACAGGGTCGCGGCCGGCCCGAGTCCATGCTGGACAACGCCGAGCAATGCATTTCTGAGCTAGGTTATCGTCCCGGGGCCTTGCCTACCGAGCCTCCGGAGTCGGCCACGGAGGTCACCCAGGCTGATGAGCCTGAAGCACCATCGGCTATGCCATCGGAATCCGATGAGCTGAGTATTGATTTGCCCGAGAGCGAGGAGGAGGCTTCTGAAGCAGCCTCTGAGACGCCGAATCTGTCCATCGAGGATGAGACAGTAGCTACCGAGCCGGAGCAGGCGGATCCTGAGCCAGCGGCCGCCGATGTGCCGAGACCGCCCAAGCCCGAGAAGAAGCGTATTCCCCAGCCGGACGAGGTGGCGCCGGAGATTGTCGAGATTTTCCTGGAAGAAGCCGAGGAAGAGCTGGCTTCCCTGCGCGAGTATTTCCCGCGTTGGCAGAATAATCCTGACGACGAGAATGCCCTGACCACAATTCGCCGTTCCTTCCATACCCTCAAAGGTTCAGGTCGGATGGTCGGAGCGGAATTCATTGGCGAGTTCGCCTGGTCCTTCGAGAATCTGCTCAATCGGATTATCGACAAGACCATCGAGCCCAAGCCGGCCATGGTTTCTATGGTGTCGGATGCTATTGAGGCTATTCCAGAACTGGTGGCGCAACTCAAGGGTGAAGGCGAACCGGAAGTGGATGCCATCGGCTTGATGGAAGCCGCCGATGCCTACAGCCGTGGTGAAGAACCCGCAGGACCGCCTGCCGACGCTCAGCAGCCGGATCTGCATTCCGGTCATCTCGCGACCGAAACGGATTCCGATCTCGCCGCCGCCGATGTCGATCTCGAAGCCAATCTCTCGACCTCAGCCGAGGATGAGCCGGATGCGGATCTCAAGTTGGAAGACGAGGGACAGCGGGACGACGCATTGGACGCCGCCCTGGATGCCCTGAGCAGTGAGTTTTCCGGTGAAGCTTCAGCTGAAGAAGTCGACAGCCGGGACGCGGCTGATAAGGACGATGTCCTTGACCTCGGTGACGAGAATGATGCGCTGTCCCTGGACGGGCTGGAAGTGGGAGAGGATGAGCCCGAGCCGGCCATGGATCCGGTGCTCTATGACATCTTCCGCAAGGAAACCGAGCGTCACTTGGGGACGGTAGAAAGCGAACTCCAGGAGATTGAAGACGCTTCCGAGGTCAGTGCCGAACTGTTGCGTGCCCTGCATACCCTCAAGGGCAGCGCCCATACCGCCGACGTGGACGAGATTCCTGAAATTGCCGGTCCACTGGAGCATGCGGGGCTGGCCATGAACGAAAACGGCGTTGCGCCGGGGCCGGAAATGGCCGAGGTACTGCGTGATGCGGTGGCGGCGATCCGCGGCATGCTGGATGGCCTGGCCACCCCCGAGGGCGCGCCCGCACCCGACCCGGCCTTGCTGGACCGTATTCGAGCCCTGCCCACCGAGGCGCCCGTAGCGCAGACGCCGCCCCCGGTTGAAACACTCACCCCGGACGGGGCCGAGCCTTCGGTGCAAGAGGAAGCCGCCGGTCCTCCGGGGCCGACACCGGCGGACATTCCCCTGGACGACCTGCTCGATTATGACCAGGAGCTGGCCGGTGTATTCATGGAAGAGGCCAATGAGCTCCAGGAGGCCATGGACGAGGCGCTGCAGGAATGGCATCAGAGTCATGATGATGCCGCCCTGGTGGCGGCTCTGCAACGTCATCTTCACACCCTCAAGGGCGGGGCCCGGATGTCCGGCATTACCCCCATGGGGGATCTCAGTCATGAGATGGAGACCATCCTGACCAAGGCGGTGGATGGCAAGCTGCCCATCAGTGGCGAGATGACCAATCTCATCCAGCGCTGCGTGGACCGGGTTCATCGCATGATCGAACAGGTGGAGGGTGGCGATGCCATCATCACCGGCGACGACTTGATCGACGAGCTGCAGCGCCTGGATGCCCGTGGTGGTCAGGTCTTTGAAGACGAGGATGACGCCACTCTGGAGATGCCGGAATCCTCGGAAGAGACCGAGGCGCCGGCGGCGGAGCACCAGCCCGCTGAAACACCGCCCCAAGCAAGCGGGTCCGGTGAGGAATCCCTTGAGCCGAGCCCGGCTGAAACGGGGCCGGATGAAGCCGCTGTGGATCAAGCTGCCGCCCCCACTGAGCCTGCAGCAGCTACCGGCCGAGTCGAAACAGCGGACAAGGGCCATGATCCGGTAGCCGAACATGGCGAGCGCCGCGCCAGTCCGCGGGTCCAGCAGGAAGTGGTCCGCGTGCGCGCCGACCTGCTGGAAAATCTGCTGAACAACGCCGGTGAGGTCAGCATTTATCGCGCCCGGGTAGAGCAGCAGCTGTCCAATATGGATTTCCACCTCAAGGAGCTGGATCAGACGGTGGATCGTCTGCGGCAACAGTTCCGGAACCTGGAGATCGAGATTGAAGCCCAGGTCCGCTACCAGTGGGAAAAGGAAGAGGGTGGTGAGAATCCCGAGTTTGATCCCCTGGAGCTGGATCGTTACTCCCAGCTGCAGCAGTTTTCAAGAGCGCTTCAGGAATCGGTGAGTGACTTGGTGAGTCTCCAAGGCCTGCTCTCCAACCATGCCCGGGAAGCCGAAACGCTGCTGGTCCAGCAATCTCGTGTGAATACCGACTTGCAGGATGGGTTGATGCGCACCCGTATGCTGCCCTTCTCGCGCCACGCCCAGCGCCTGCGTCGTCTGGTGCGCCAGACCGCCCAGGAAGAAGGCAAGGAAGTGGAATTGCGCTTGATCGGTGGCGAAGGGGAGATGGATCGGCAGGTGCTGGAACGGATTATTGCCCCCTTGGAGCACATGCTTCGCAATGCGGTCATCCATGGCCTGGAGACTCCCCAGGACCGGGACAAGGAGGGCAAGCCTGAAGAAGGTCTGATCGCCATCGAGCTACATCGTGAAGGCTCGGAAGTGGTGATTGAGGTCATGGATGATGGTCGTGGCCTTAACGTGGACAAGATCCGTAAGCGGGCCGAGAAAATGGGCATGATTCGTGACGGCGCCCAATTGCCTGAATCCGACATTATTCAATACATTCTGGAGCCCGGTTTCTCCACTGCCGAGACGGTGACCCAGTCCGCCGGTCGCGGTGTGGGCATGGATGTGGTCCATAGCGAGATCAAGCAATTGGGCGGCAGCCTGCACATGACCTCCAGCGAAGGGGTGGGCAGTCGTTTCACTATTCGCCTGCCCTACACCCTGGCCATTACCCAGGCCTTGATGGTGAATGTGGCCGATGAAGTCTTCGCCATTCCCTTGCCGTCCATTGAGGGCATTGTGCGGATTCCGCAAAAGGAAGTTCAGGAAAAGCTGGCCGAGGAATCTCCCCGCTTCCGCTATGGTGGCCGGGATTACGAGCTCCAGCACCTGAGTGGCCTGTTGGGCTTCGGCCGGCCGGATTTGCCGGATGATGCCGCCTCCCTGCCGGTGTTGCTGGTCCGGGTGGGTGATCATGCCTCGGCCCTGGTCACTGAAGGCATGCGTGGCAGTCGGGAAGTGGTGGTTAAGTCCGTGGGCCCGCAGATTGCCAATGTGCGCGGTATCTCCGGCGCCACCATCATGGGGGATGGCAGTATCGTTCTGATTCTGGATGTGGGCGGCATGGTCCGCGGTGGCATGCGTTCGGTGACCACCGACATGGCGGATAGCAACAAGGATATTCGCACCGAACCCCACAAGGCCCAAGTCCCCATGGTGATGGTGGTGGATGATTCCATTACCGTGCGCCGCGTAACGGAAAGATTGCTGCTGCGCCAGGGTTATGAAGTGATGACCGCCAAGGACGGGGTGGATGCCCTGGCCGAGCTTCAGGACCGGCGTCCGGATGTGATGCTGCTGGATATCGAGATGCCGCGGATGGATGGTTATGAACTGGCCACCCATATGCGCAATGATGAACAGCTCAAGGAAGTGCCCATCATCATGATCACCTCCCGGACCGGGGAGAAGCACCGTAACCGAGCCTTTGAGATCGGTGTTGATCGCTATCTCGGCAAGCCTTACCAGGAGACGGAATTGATGGAGAACATCCGGGCCCTGGTGGGGGACTTTGATCCGCAGAACACCCGTTGGGGCAGTGAATAAAATGGCAGAGCAGCCGATTAAAGACGTCTACAGCCTGCTGGTGCCCATCAGCGGCGGCAAGCTGATTGTCCCGCGCACGGCGGTGAGTGAGGTGATGGGCTATACCCCACCCCATAGCCGGCCGGATAATGCGCCGGAATGGTTTTTGGGCATGGTCCGCTGGGAACGCTCGGAAGTCCCCTTGATCTGTTTTGAGGCCGCCTGTGGCCGGGGTATTCCAGAAAGCAGCAGTCGAACCCGTATTACCTATTTTCACGCACTCAAGGGTCGTCTCAATCCACCCATTATTGCTCTGATGACCCAGGGCTACCCTTATCTGGTGCGGGTCACTGAAGGGGTCTTGAGTCCCAGTGAGAAGCCCGAAGAGCTTGAGCATGCGCCGGTGATTGCCCGTATTCGCATGGCCAATGAGCGGCCCCTGGTGCCGGATATGGAAAGCCTGGAAGAGCGAATCCGGGAATTTTTGCCGGCTCGTAGCGGCGATGCGGAAGTTAGCGACGCCTGACCCGGCCGTACTTGCCGAGAGCTCCAAGCTAGGTATGCAGCCCCATGCGTATTCCCCGCGTCCTTGCCCGAGGGTCGTTTGAAGACGGCGAAATCGTTCCTCTGGACGGTTCCACGGTTCACTATCTGCGGCGTGTGCTTCGACTCAAGGACGAGCACCCCCTGCGGATTTTCAATGGGGTGGGTGAGGAGTACGAAGCCACACTGGGGCCTGGCGAACAGGCCAGAATCCTTCAGGCCATTGATCATCAAGCCGAATCCCCCTTGCCGGTCACCTTGATTCAGGGCATCAGTCGGGGGCAGAAGATGGATTACGCTCTGCAGAAAGCGGTGGAGCTGGGGGTGACGGCCATCCGGCCGGCTTTCTGTGAGCGCAGTGTGGTTCGCCTGGATGACAAGCGTCTGAAAAAGCGCCTGGATCATTGGCAGGGCGTGATCGAGTCAGCCTGTGCCCAGTCGGGGCGTAGCTATGTGCCCGAACTCCAGCCACCATTCAGCTTGATCCATATCGAGAAACCGGCCACCGGCGAGGGGCTTTTTCTAGCGCCGTCGGCAGAGCAATCCCTGGCCACTGTCGCCCGCCCCCAGGCCCTGAGTTTGGTCATCGGGCCGGAAGGCGGGCTCAGTGATGCAGAAATCCGGGTCCTGAAAGCGGCCGCTTACCGGGGCACCCGTCTGGGCCCCCGGGTCTTGCGCACCGAAACGGCCAGCGTCGCGGCCCTGGCCGCCATTCAGACCCTGTGGGGGGATCTGGGCTGAAGGATTTAGTCCCGCGTCGCCCGGTCCACGCCTTCCAGTGCCACCCTGGCCACATGATCGATCTGTGATTCGCTGATCACATAAGGCGGCATGAAGTACACCACATGGCCCAGAGGGCGCATCAGCACTTCATTTTCCAGCCCGTGTTTATAGACCGTCAATCCGCGTCGCTCCTGCCAGGGGTAGGGCTCTTTCTTGGCCGGGTCCTTCATCATCTCCGCTGCCAGGATCATGCCGTGCTGGCGTACTTCCCGGATATGGGGATGATCCGCGAGAGGGGCGAAGGCCTTGGCCGTTCGATCCGCCAGGACTCGATTCCGTTGAATGACGTCGTCGTCCTCAAAGATTTTCAGAGTTTCCAGGGCCACCCGGCAGGCCAGTGGATTGCCGGTATAGCTGTGGGAGTGGAGGAATGCGGTGAGATTTTCGTACTCGTCGTAGAAGGCCTCATAGATGTCTTCGGTGGTCATCACTGCCGATAAGGGCAGATAGCCTGCGGTCAAGCCCTTGGACAGGCACATGAAATCCGGTGTGATCTCGGCTTGTTCACAGGCGAACAAGGTGCCGGTACGACCAAAGCCCACCGCGATTTCATCCGCAATCAGATGAATTCCGAATTCATCGCAGGCTTCCCGGACGAGCTCCAGATAGATGGGGTGATACATGCGCATGCCCCCGGCGCATTGAACCAGGGGCTCGAGTATCACCGCACTGACCTCATGGTGATGTTGCTCCATGAGTCGACGCATGGGTTCGAACTGGCGGCGGGAGAAGGCCTCCCAGGATTCCCCTTCTTCCCGTTCGAAGCAATCGGGTGACGGTGCGGTGATGGTCTCCATCAGCATCGGGCCGTAGGTTTCCTTGTAGAGGGCTACATTGCCCACTGCCAAGGCACCCAGGGTTTCGCCATGATAGCTGTTGGACAGGGTGATGAAGCGTTGTTTTTCCGGCCGGCCCACATTGCGCCAGTAATGGAAGCTCATCTTGACTGCCACTTCCACCGCTCCAGAGCCATTGTCCGCGTAGAAGCAGCGGCTCAGTCCCGGTGGTGTAACTTCCACCAGCTTCTCCGCCAGGGCCACCGCCGGTTCATGGCTGAAGCCGGCCAGGATTACGTGCTCCAGTTCCTCCATCTGATCTCGCAGGGCGGCATTGATACGCGGGTTGGCATGGCCGAAGAGATTGACCCACCAGGAGCTCACTGCGTCGATATAGCGCCGACCCTCGAAATCCTCCAGCCAGACTCCCTTGCCCCGTTTTACCGGCACCAAGGGCAGCCATTCGTGGTCTTTCATCTGGGTACAGGGGTGCCACAGGGCTTTGAGATCCCGGGCCACCAAGGATGCATTGTCTGCCATGATTCGTCTCGCTGACCGTAAACCAAAAATGGCTTATTGTGGTTTACAAGTCAGCGAACTGCAATGCAGGCGCAGGGCATTGCACGATCCAGGCTGTCTAGGCCGGTGTGTCTTTCTTGACGCAGAACCGCTGGATCAGGCCATCCACCAAGTCTAGCGTGGGCTGGATCGTATGGGTGTCGAGAAATTCGTCCGGCTGATGGGCCTGGGCGATGTCCCCGGGGCCGATGATCACCGTGTCGATCCCGAGTTCCTGAAGAAAAGGCCCCTCGGTGGAGAAGGCTACCGCCTCGGGCTCACGTCCGGTGAGTTCGGTGACCGCCTGTACGATGGCCGCCTCTTCCGGGGTGTCGAGTCCCCCCACTCCGTCAAACAGGGGCAGAAACTCGATTTCCAGTCCGCTGTCCTTTAACACCTCCCGAACCCGGCCCTGCAGTGTCTGTCGGGTGGCATCCATATCCTGTTCCGGCAAGGTGCGAAGGTCGTAGTGCACCTCAGCCTCGGGACAGATTCGATTGGGATTGTCGCCCCCATGGATATGCCCCAGGTTGAGGGTTGGGTTGGGCACATGAAAGGCGGCATTGTGGTGATCTCGGCTCATCTGATCCCGGAAGGCCAGCAGCTCCCCCAGTACCCGGTGCATGCCGTCCAGGGCGTTATTGCCCAGGCTGGGATCGCTGGAGTGGCCGGAGCGGCCTTTGAGTCGCACCCCTTCCATATAGATGCCCTTGTGCAGATGAACGGGGCGCAGCCGGGTGGGTTCGCCGATGATGGCGCAACGGGCTCGTAGGCTGTGTTCTGCCACCAGGGCCTTTCCGCCGGCCATGCTGGATTCCTCATCCGCCGTGCCCAGGATGATGATGGGTTCGGCCAGGTCCTCGCTGCGGTAGCGGCTGGCCGCTTCAATGGCAATGCCGAGAAAGGCCTTCATGTCACAGGTGCCAAGCCCGTAGAGCCGGCCATCCTTTTCGGTCAGCTGGAAGGGGTCGGTATTCCAGCGATCCTCGTCATAGGGCACGGTATCGGTATGCCCGGACAGGACCAGGCCGCCATTGCCCCGGCCCAGGGTGGCGATTACGTTGAATTTGTCCTTACCTTCCACGGCCTGCAGCTTCACCTCAAAGCCCAGGTCTTCCAGCCACCCCGCCAGGCGTTCCGAAACCAGTCGATTGCCGGTGTCGAACGCCGGGCTGACACTGCTCATGGAAGGCGCACTGATGAGTTCGCTGAGCATTTGATCCAGACTGGGTCGCATGGCCGCACTCCTTGAATGGTATAGTCAGTTCCACGATAGCTCAGGAGGATGCTGCAGGTGAAATTCATTCCCTCCATCCAGGCCGGCTGGCTGGACGGGGCGCGCAGGCAACCGTCTCCGAACTGGGATGCCCGTCCGCCCGATTGCGAGCCCTCCCTGCTGGTGATCCATTGCATCAGCCTCCCCCCCGGGGAATTTGGCGGCCCCTGGATTGATCATCTGTTCACCAACACCCTGCCGCCGGATGAGCATCCTTATTTTGCCGAGATACAGCATATGCGGGTCTCCAGTCATTTGCTAATTCGCCGGGATGGTGGTGTGGTGCAGTATGTGCCCTTCCATGGACGGGCTTGGCATGCCGGGCGAAGCGCCTTTTACGGTCGCCGTGCCTGCAACGATATCGGCATTGGTATTGAGTTGGAGGGTTGCGACGATAGTGGCTATACCGATGCCCAGTACCAGCAGTTGGCCCAAGCTACGGCCGCCATTGTGCGCCGCTATCCGGCCATCACGCCGGAACGCATGACCGGTCATGAGCATATCGCGCCTGGAAGAAAGAGCGACCCGGGGCCGGGTTTTGCCTGGTTTCGGTTTCGCAACGGCGTTATCCAATACTTGAACGGGCGTTCTCTGTCTGGAGACCGGCGCGGCAAGTCAGTATCCTAAGACGAGAGTCAGGGCCCGGATGGGCGTTGCATAATATGGGGTATCAAGGCCTTACCCAACAAAACGGGGGCAGACACCATGACATTTCTTGCCATTATCGCGGCACTCGCACTGGAGCGGGCGCTACAGGCGGCCCATCTGGAACACTTCCGCCAGGTGGGTTGGTTTGGCCATTACCGGGACCAGGTGCTCAAACCGATTTCGGCCTTGCCGGGGGCCAGTGGTCCGCTGGGTGTGGCCATTCTTTGCCTGATCCCCACCCTGATCATTTTGGGTCTGGTCTGGCTGCTGGCTCAATGGTCGGTATTGCTGGCCTTCGGCTTCAGCATCGTGGTGTTGCTGTATTGTCTGGGGCCGGGGGAATTACTGGGTCAGCTGCGGCGCTATATCGATGCTCATGATCCGGAAAACACGGAAGCGGAGGAGCCGGCTCGCATCGCGGCCCAGGTCATGGAATCCGAAACTGAACTGACACCGGAGGATGATGCCCACCGGGCGGTCACCGAGTCGGCCCTGGTGCGCGCCAATGATCGCCTGTTCGCGGTAATCTTCTGGTTCGCTATCCTGGGTCCTGCCGGGGCGATTCTCTACCGCAGTGCCGATTTGCTGCGCCGTAGTGAAGTCAGCCCGGGCCAAACCCCGGCCACCGGCCTGGCCCAGTACGCGGTGATCTTCGACGGTATTCTGTCCTGGTTGCCGGCCCGTTTGCTGGCGATTAGCTATGCACTAACCGGCAGTTTCGAGGAGGCGGTGGCTGACTGGAAGGCCTATTACGAGGAATGCACCGAAGCTTTCTTCGAAACCAGCGAGGGGGTGCTGTCCTGCACCGGCTGCGGCGCTCTGCGGATTTCCGCCGGGACCCGGGAATCCGGTCTGGCGGTGGTGCGCAGTGCCCGCTCCCTGATCCTGCGGGCCTTGATCCTTTGGCTGGCCGTCTTGGCCGTACTCACCCTGGTGGGCCTGGCCTAAGCTTAGAACAGGCCCAGTATGGAGACAGACCAGGGTTTTAATGACTCTAGGCTAAAACACGCTCTGGTCAAAACCCAACGAGGTGATTCAGGTTTGGCAGCCTTAGGGAGTGGACTGTTTTCAGTGCTTCACGGCTCGAGCGCAGGGTGGAACTGTCCAGGGACGCGTGGACCCATCCCTGGGGCTCTGGGCGCGACATCCCTGTCGCGCACAGCCCTGGCCAGCCCCACCCTGCACTCGATCCTCCAGATTGAAAACAGTGGATGGGGTTAGTTGGCTTGGGCTTCGCTCGAATTGCCGAGGTAGATAGCTAGAAATCGCACGCTCTGTTTTCCTTTCGGAAAAGTCTATGAAGAACTCAGTTTCCGTCTAATAAGTGTGTCCTACTGGCTCTGTTGGCTGTAGCCTTTTTTCCAGATCACTTCCTCGCCGTTTTCATGCCGGGCCAGGACCCGGGCAATCACGAAGAAGAGGTCCGACAATCGGTTGAGGTAGCGGGCTACTTCCAGATTGATGTCTTCTGCTTCCTTGAGCGTCCACACTTCCCGCTCGGCCCGCCGACAAATGGTGCGGGCCAGGTGACAGGCCGACGTGGCCCGGCCGCCGCCCGGCAGAATGAAATCCTCCAGTGGCGGCAAGGCTTCATTCAGGGCATCCAGGGTGGTTTCCAGGCGCTCGGTATAGGCCGGCGTGATGGCGGTCCAGCCGGGCACGCATAACTCGCCCCCCAGATCGAATAGATCGTGCTGGATTCGGATCAGGATCTCTTTCAGATTTTCCGGCAGGGATTCAGCCAATACCATGCCCACCACTGAATTGAGCTCATCGGTGGTGCCATAGGCCACCACCCGGGGATGATTCTTGTCCACCCGGCTGCCATCCCCCAGGCCGGTGGTGCCTTCATCACCCGTTCGGGTATAGATTTTGCTCAAGCGCTTGCCCATGCCATCTCTCCTGTCCGCCCCATGCAAAGGGGGCTAATCTTCGGCTTCACCCCCGGGGCTGTCAAGGCGCAATCATCGACAGGGGCTTGTGATCCCGGCTTGGTCCGCGCCGTCTGTCTCCGAGTGGCTGTTAAGCTAGTCGATCTTCAGCTGGATGGAATCTCGGGGAGTGAAATGTGAAGCAGGCCTTGAAGGGGATTCGGGTGCGAAATGGCGCAGGTCTTTGCCGACCCCCAGGTGCAAAGCCGGGGCCTGGAACAGACAATCATGGACCCGAGTGGGTAGCTATTGCCCACAGTGGCCAATCCCATCCAGCGAAGCACCGCCGAGGCCAGTGCACCGTCTGCCCTGGGCAAGCATACCCGGGCTGTCTTGTCAGCACAGCTGGGGGTGCATGACGATCAGCGCCAAGCGCTGGCGGCAAAGGGCGTCATTGAACAGGCTACGACCAAAGGCGAATAGGTTTGAACCGCCGGGCATGAAATCCTGAAGCTTCTCAAGCACTCTGCCTCAGGAGTCCGTCATGCCTTCGGTTCGTTCTGCGAGTTATTCCCTGTTGTGCCTGCTATTCCTGGCTGGATGGCATTCCCCCCTGCTTGCTGCTGACGATGAAGCCACGCTTCATTTGGCCAATGCTCATCAGCTGAGCTATGGCGGCTATCTCAAACTGGATGTGATTGCCAGTCGTTATAGCGAAGGTCGCCTGCCTGCCCGCAGTGTAGGGCGCGATTTCTATGTGCCGGCAACCATTCCGGTGGGGGGTGAGAGTGCCGGTGTGGACACTGACATGCATATCAAGGAAACCCGCTTCTGGCTGGCCACCGATTCCCAGCGGGCCGATGGTCCGTCAGTGGCGACCTATCTGGAGTTCGACTTTACCTCCGGGGCACCGGGGGGTGATGAGCGGATCAGCAATGCCTATAGTCCCGGCATCCGCCATGCCTATGCCACCACCGGCAATTGGCTGATCGGCCAGACCTGGACGAGTTTCTTCAAGGTGGAGGCCTTGGCCGAGAACCTGGATTTCATTGGTCCGACTGAAGGGACGGTCTTTGTCCGCCAGCCGCAGATTCGATATCAGAATGGCCCCTGGCAGTTTTCCATGGAGAACCCCGAAACCACGGTCACGCCCCATGAAGGCGGAGATCGTCTGGTAACCGATACCGGCGTATTTCCGGATATGGTGGCCCGCTACAATCATTCCGCCGACTGGGGCAGTCTCAGCCTATCGGCCTTGCTGCGGGACCTGGCCATTGATACGGACGGTGAGCGGGAACGCCAAGCGGCATGGGGGGTCTCTGTAGGGAGTCGAGTGACCCTCTCCGGGGACAATGACCTGCGTTTCATGGCCAGCCATGGTGATGGCATCGGCCGCTATTTGGGTTTGAATGCCAGTAATGATGCGGTACTGGATGCACAAGGCCGTTTGCAGACTATTCCCGTCTCGGCGGCCTTTCTATCCTATCGTCACCACTGGCATCAGGATTGGCGAAGCAATCTGACCCTTTCCGGCCAATGGATCGACAACGACACGGACCTCACCGGTGCTGATAACAATATCAGCCGCCGAGTCGCCAGCCTGAACATCAATCTGATCCATAATCTGGCGGAAGACCTTTTTGCGGGGGTGGAATATAGTCACGCCCGCCGGACGCTTGAAACGGGGGAGCGCGGCAGCATGGACCGCCTGCAATTCTCCATCCGATACGACTTCTGATCAGGCCAGGAAGCGGCAACCGGCTCGATGCACCAGGCTGGCCGCCGATGTGGGTTGCCCGGCACTGATCTTCCAGGCCTGTGCCAGGAAAAGCTCGGCACAGGCAATGGCATCGCTCAGGGCATGGTGGGCGTCCATGGCCGGCAGGGCATACCGTTCCCGGCAGTGGGCCAGGGCCAGCGTCCCCGGTGCCAGGGCCAACAGGCCTTCTCCCTGTCGCATGAGGCGGCTGCGTTCCAGACCGAGGGTGTCCAGCACCGCCAGCGGTTTGAGTTCTATACCCAGGCGGCTGGCCGCCAAGCGGAGAAAGCGCCAGTCAAACCGTGCGTTGTGAGCCACCAGCACCCGGCCTTCCAGGGCCTTGGCGAACTGGCGAATGACTTTCTCAAGGGATTCCCCATTAGCCACTGCCTTCTGCTGCAGGCCGTGAATAACCGCACTTTGATTCAGACCCTGCTCGCTTTCCAGGACATGATAGGCCGACTGGCCCAGGGGCAGACCATCAGCGGTCAGCGGGACCCAACCCAAAGACAGGATGTGGTCTCGCTCCGGCGACATGCCGTTGCTCTCCAGGTCCACCGACAGATATTCCAGCTGCCGCCAATCCAACCGCAGCTGCCGGTATTGTTGCCACATTCGTTTCAGTATGCGCATGCCAGCCTGCCTCCCCGGTCTAGTAGCCGGAACGGAATTTGAATGCCAGGGTTTGTTGGGCCGATTTGATGATCCGGAAAGCCGCCTTGAGTTGTCGGCGCTCCAGGGTGTTGAGACGGGCGGGTACCAGGGTGTTGGGCTCGCCAGGCACGGTCTTTTCATCGATCTGTGCCTGCAAACGCAGGTTGATCAGCAGATGCCAGGCCTCGCGAAGATCCTGGGCATCACTTCGGTTGATTTCCCCTTGCTCGCCCAGGGTGTCCAGTCTCAGAGGTGTTCGTGGTTCTGTAAGACCGGCCTGTAGGCTGTGGATGCGGACAATGTCATTCAGCACGGCGATGCCATTGCGTTTGATATCAATGCCGTGCAATCCCTGATGACTGCGAGTCCGCAGGCGGTCAAACAATCCCAGGGGAATGGGCAGTTCGCCGATGCGCTGAGCCATATGTGCCAGGAAAATCTGGTTGCGACCCAGACGGGCGACCGCTTCCCGGTGCTCCTGATAAATCATCTTTTCACCAGCGATCATCCGGCTATCAAAGAAGATCATGCTCTGCATGACCCCCTTTGGGGTTGGCTCATTGGTCCAGCTACGGAAGCGGGCAGTCCACTCCGACAGGCCAAGACGCCATTCCGGATTGCGTGCCATCACCTCGCCTGGACAGAGCCGGATACCGCATTCCGCCAGCCCGGAACAGACTGTATCGGCCAGTCCGGCAAACCAGGGTGCTGCGTCGTCCGGCGCACCATCCGCGATGATCAGACCGTTATCCTGATCGGAATGCAGGTTCTGATCTTCCCGGGCCTGGGAGCCAAAGGCGACCCAGGCATAATCCGCCGGCGCAGGGCCGGCCTTGTCGATCCACAGCTCAATCAGGCGACGGGTCATGGTGTCCGTGAGCGAAGCCAGTAACTGGCTGGTCTTGTCGGCATCCTCCGTGCGCCGGGCAAAGTTGCGGACATGCGCCGGAATATCTCCGGCCTCATGAACCAGGCTGGCTCGATCCGCGGCCTTGTGCAGCCGATTGATCAATAACACCGGCTCACTTTGCTGCTGACGCATCAGGTCGCTGCTGGTTACCAGCCCGACAAGTCGGCCCTGCTCATCCAGCACCGGCAGATGGTGGATGTTGTCCCGGCTCATCAGATTGAGTGCATCAAAGACCGATTGGCGGTGGCCGATGGTGCTTGGGTCCCGGCTCATGACGGTATGGATGGGCTGTGATGGTGACAGGCCTGTTGCCACCACACGGTTACGCAGATCACGGTCGGTGAGGATGCCTTCCAGCCGCTCATCATCCAGTACCGGCAGACTGGAAACACCGGCAGACGCCATACGTTCAGCCGCCGTACGGATGCTTTCTTCGCCATGGGCGGAGATGGGAGGGCGAGCCAGAATGTCCTTGATCGCTCGTTCCGCCCAGTCCGTCTGCTGGTTTGAGTAGCGTCCGAGCCGGATCAGTCCACCCTGCTCCTTGTCCCGAAAATAGGACGCGAAATCGGGATGAGACTGGACTAGGCGTTGAAAGTGATCAGCGGACAAGCGGTAGACAATGCCATCCTGGATCACAGAAACCCGGGGTCCACCCTCAAACTCAGGCTCCAGGCAGTCGTCACCAAAAAGATCCCCGCCTTCCAGACGTTCAATGGCTTCTCCCCGGTGATCCAGGCGGTCCAGGGTGGCTGAGCGCACCAGATAGAGGGCAGCCGGTTTCTGCCGAATCAAGGCGTCCCGGTTGTCCTCACAGATATATAGACTCTCCAGGTGAGGAATCACCCCTTCCCGGACTGCCTCGGGTAGCCCGTCAAAGGGGTGAAGCTCGGCCAGAAAGGCCCTCAGGTCCTTGAGGTCTGCGCTCATCGTCTATACCTCTCCAGCAATTGATCATCATTCATGGGTCGCCGCACCCGCACCCTGGGGAAAGCGAATGGACTCCACCATGGCCTGAATATCTTCTGGCGCGTCCTTGGTAAAACGAAGCACCGTGAGAGCGACGGCAAAGTTGATCATCATCCCAACGCTCCCGATACCTTCAGGAGAAATACCAAACAGCCAATTCTCTTCGCTACTGGCAGCCGGATTGATGAACTTGAAGTAGATGATGTAGCTCAGGGTGAAGACAATGCCGGCCAGCATGCCGGCTACTGCCCCGTGACTGTTCATGCGCTTGTAGAAAATTCCCATGATGATGGCGGGGAAGAAGCTCGCTGCCGCCAGCCCGAAGGCAAATGCCACCACTTCAGCCACAAAACCCGGTGGATTGATACCAAAATAGCCGGCTATCGCCACCGCAACCCCCGCTGCCAGCCGGGCGAACAAGAGCTCGCGGCGGTCGCTGATATTGGGCATCAAGTTGCGCTTGAGCAGGTCATGGGAGACGGCAGAGGAGATCACCAGCAACAGGCCTGCCGAGGTGGACAGGGCCGCAGCCACGCCCCCGGCCGCCAGCAAGGCCACCACCCAGGCCGGCAGGCTGGCCATTTCGGGACTGGCAAGCACCACGATGTCTCGGTCAATGTCCATCTCATTGCGTTCATCGTTGGAGAAGAACATACGGCCATCGCCATCCTTGTCATTCCACTCCACCAGGCCAGTGGACTCCCAGCTCTCATACCATTGCGGGGCCTCTTCAGCAGCCACACCCTCCATCTCGGGGCCATTGATGGTGTCGAAGATATTCACCTTGGCAAAGGCAGCAATGGCCGGTGCCGTGGTATAGACAATGGCAATGAAAAGCAGAGCCCAGCCAGCGGACCGTCGAGCATCCCGCACCTTTGGGACCGTGAAAAAGCGAATAATCACATGGGGCAGGCCGGCCGTACCGACCATCAATGCCAGGGTAATGGCCATGATATCCAGATTATTCCGGATGCCCTCGGTGTACTTGTGAAAGCCAAGCTCCGTAGTGAGTCCATCCAGGCGGTCCAGCAAAAACTGTCCCGAACCGTCCGCCATGGTGGCGCCAAAGCCAAGCTGTGGGAGGAAATGGCCGGTCATCTGGATGGAAACAAAGACGGCCGGTACAGTATAGGCGAACACCAGGACACAGTATTGAGCAACCTGGGTGTAGGTAATGCCCTTCATGCCCCCCAGCAGGGTGTAGAAAAAGACCATGGCCATGCCGATGATTACGCCCAGGGTGATGTCCACCTCCAGGAACCGGCTGAACACCACACCTACCCCCCGCATCTGTCCGGCGATGTAGACAAAGGACACAATGATGGCGCAGAAAACAGCGACCGTGCGGGCGGTCTGGGAGTAGTAACGGTCACCAATGAAGTCCGGAACCGTGAATTTCCCGAATTTGCGCAAATACGGCGCCAGGCACAAAGCCAGCAGTACGAAGCCACCGGTCCAGCCCATCAGATAGACAGACCCATCGTAGCCCATGAAGGCGATAATGCCGGCCATGGAAATGAAGGAGGCCGCCGACATCCAATCGGCTGCCGTGGCCATGCCGTTGGCCACCGGGTGCACGCCACCCCCGGCCACATAGAAATCATTGGTGGAACCGGCCCGAGACCAGATGGCGATTCCGATATAAAGGGCAAAAGTGGCGCCGACGATAATGAAAGTGAGTGTTTGAATATCCATGAATTACTCCTCGTCCACGCCGTATTTTTTATCCAGGCGATTCATTCGCCAGGTGTAAATGAAGATCAAGCAGATAAAGGTATAGATGGAGCCCTGTTGGGCGAACCAGAAGCCCAATTTGAAACCAAAGAACTGGATCTGATTGAGAAAGTCGGCGAAGACAATGCCGGCTCCATAGGAAACCGCAGCCCAGACTGTCAGTAGGGTCAGCATCAGACGAAGGTTTTCCTTCCAGTACGCCTGTGCATGTTTTTCCGATTCGAATGCCATCAGTCACTCCCGTGGATGGATAAATCCGGCACAAATGTGGAATATGGATTCAAACTAGCGTCTGAAAGCGGATCCAGGTATACGACCTTGGTCGCAGCAGCCTTAACCAGCCGGCACACCCGGGTTTTTCTGGTTACGACTTTGGTCTAAGTCTTGCCTGTAGAAGGGTGTGCTAGAGTCAGGCGCATCGCCCGGTGCCGACTGGAGAGTCCATGACGCTGCTGCTCATCATGGCCGCTTTGGCCTATATTGCCTTGCTATTCCTGGTGGCCGCCTGGGGTGAGCGCTCAGGCTCTCTCGGCCAGCATTTAAGTCGTGGCCCCTGGGTTTATGGCCTGGCGATTGCGATCTATTGCACGTCCTGGACCTACTATGGCGCCGTGGAGAATGCCTCTCAGCAAGGCTGGGCCTTTCTGCCGATCCTGCTCGGTCCCATGCTGCTTTTTCTCCTGGGTCTACCCCTGTTGCAGAAACTGGTGTCGGTAAGCCGTCGCCAGAATGTCAACTCCATTGCCGATTTCATTGCTTCCCGCTACGGCAAGCGCCACAGCCTGGCCCTGGTGGTCACCTTGATTGCCGCCGCTGCAATCATTCCCTATGTGGCCTTGCAGCTTAAAGCCCTGGCCATCAGTTTCACGGCGGCAACCGGCGAACCGATTCTGGGTACGGAGGAATCACGATTTGAGCTGGTGGTGGCGCTGCTCATGGCGGCCTTTGCCATCTTCTTTGGTACCCGGCGAGTGGATGTGACCCAGCATCGTGGCGGCATGATGCTGGCCATTGCCTTTGAGTCCACACTCAAGCTCACGGCCCTGCTGCTGGCGGCCGCTTTCGCTTTTTGGCTGTTCATGGACGCCGGACGGGGCTCCGATTCCGGGCCCGTGGTGGACGCGGCAATATGGTCACCGGCCCAGAGCCTGGGCTGGCCTTTCCTGGCTCAGATGTTCATGGCCGCTGGTGCCATTATCTGTCTGCCACGCCAGTTCCATGTGATGGTGGTGGACAATGTGGACAGTCGACATCTTGTCACCGCCCGCTGGCTTTTTCCCCTATACCTGGCCTTGACCGCGCTGGCCATCGCCGTCCTGGGTCTGCTTGGGCCCGCCCTGCTGCCCGATGCCCGTGACATGACTACCGTTGCCCTTCAGCTGCCCCTTGAGCAGGGGCAGACCTGGTTGATGTTGCTGGTGTATCTGGGGGGCATCTCTGCTGCCACGGCCATGGTCATTGTGGCCACCATTACCTTGTCCACCATGATCAGCAATGATGTGATCATGC
This sequence comes from Natronospira proteinivora, assembly GCF_024170465.1. NCBI lineage: Bacteria > Pseudomonadati > Pseudomonadota > Gammaproteobacteria > Natronospirales > Natronospiraceae > Natronospira > Natronospira proteinivora. The sequence continues at coordinate 1,100,813 of NZ_JALJYF010000002.1, forward strand.
CCATGCTGCTCAAGCGTGGCAGTCGCCGCATGCCCAGAGCGCATCGTTTCTATCAGCGTCTGTTGTTGATTCGCCGCCTGGCCATTGTGGGCATCTTGCTTCTGGCTTGGCTTTGCTACCACCTCTGGGCTGCCCAGATGGATTTGGTCAGCATCGGTCTGTTGGCCTTTTCCCTGGTCTTGCTCCTGTTTCCGGCGGTCATTGGTGGCATCTATTGGCAGCGGGGCCATGCCCATGGTGTCTATGCCGGGCTGGCGGTTGGGGTTCTGGTCTGGGTTCTTGCCGTGGCATGGCCCCTGGTTCAGGGCAGCAATGATCCCACCGAGGTGATTACCGCAGGCACCATGCTCAGCATCCTGCTCAATGGCGTGGCTTACGTCCTGGTTTCTCGACGTCGTGTCCCTTCATTGACGGATCGGGTTCAGGCGACGGCCTTTGTCCAGGCCCATGATCTGACGGAGAAGGATCCTGCCATTGACGGTCGTGGTTTGCGAAATGAGGACCTTCAACTGCTCCTGATTACCTTCCTTGGTGGCGAGCGAGCCGATGAGCTACTGCAAATGCATGAGCGCAGCCATGGCCGTCGCTTGCGGCCCGGGGAGCAGGCCAGTACCGCCTTTGTGGATTTTGTGGAGCGGGCCATTGCCGGGGTACTTGGCGCTGCCACCGCCCGCTCTCTGATCCGGGCGGCCCTGACCGATGAAAACCTCAAGCTGGAACAGGTGGTCAGCTTTTTTGATGACACAACCCAGGCACTGCAGAACCAGCAGTCGATTCTCTTCAATTCCCTGGAAAACCTTCAGCATGGCATCAGCGTGGTGGATGCCGAGCTGCGGTTGGTGGCATGGAACAAGGCCTATCTGGATCTCTTTGATTATCCACCGGACCTGGTCCAGCCCGGACGCCATATTTCAGAGCTGATCCGCTTTAATGCCGAAAGGGGAGAGTGCGGTCCCGGTGATCTGGACGAACTGGTGAATCGCCGGCTTCAGCATATGCAGGACGGCTCGCCCCATCGCTTCATCCGGCGTCGTTCGGATGGACGGGTCATTGAAATGGTCGGCAATCCACTGCCCAATGGCGGCTTTGTGACCAGCTTCTCCGATGTCACCGAACATATTGAAACCCAACAGGCCCTGGAAGAGGCCAATATTGATCTCAAGGCGCGTATTGATACCCGCAGTGAGCAGGTTCGTGATATCAACCGTGAGCTCACCGAGGAGATTGAGCGTCGTCGGGAGACGGAGCAGGCACTACAACAGGCCAAGGCCGAGGCGGAAGAAGCCAATGCCTCGAAAACCCGCTTTTTGGCACTGGCCAGCCACGACATTCTCCAACCCCTGAATGCCGCCAAGCTGTATCTCTCGGCGGTGGATCAGTCCGGCATGTCAGAAGATAATCATCGCTTGCTGTCTCGCCTGGACACCGCGCTGGGCTCAACCGAGGATTTGCTCTCCACGCTATTGGCTATTGCCAAGATGGAGCAGGGCGCCATGCGTCCGAATTTTCGCCATGTGCGTTTACCTTCGGTGCTTGAGCCCCTGATCCAGGAATACGGCGCAATGGCAGAGAATAAGGGATTGATACTTCGCACCCGGCTCAAGGATTGCGTGGTACATACCGATCCCCTGTATCTGCGCCGGATTGTTCAGAATTTTCTTTCCAATGCGGTGAAATATACCCAGACAGGGGGCGTGTTGCTGGGCGTTCGTCAGCGGGGTGAGACGATTCGCGTGTCCGTATGGGATACCGGGCCGGGTATTGCCCAGGCCCAGCACCAGCGGGTTTTCGACGCCTTTATTCGGCTGAATGAGGATGGGGAGAGTGGAGTGGGTCTGGGTCTCAGTGTGGCCCAGCGTATGGGTGAGCAGCTGGACTCCGGGATTTACCTTCGTTCCCGGCAGGGCCGGGGTAGCCAATTTGCCGTGGACCTGCCACAGGGGGATGAAACGCAGGTCAGCCGGAGCCATCGTCTGGCTGATGTGGATCAGCCTGGACCCTCATTGACGGTGCTGTGCGTAGATGACGACGGGGAAAACCTCACTGCCTTGCAGGCACTGCTGGAACGCTGGGGCTGCAAGGTGGAGTGTTTTCTGACTGCCAAGGAAGCATTGGCCCATGCCGAGACCCAGACCGAGCCCCATCAAGTTCCGGACTTGCTGCTGCTGGATTATCAGCTGGGGGCAGGGATGAATGGTCTGGCCCTGGCTGAGGCTCTGCGCTCTGTCTGGGGGCCGGTGCCGGTGGCAATCGTGACCGCCATGCGGGATGCGGATCTCAAACAGCGGTGCCAGAAGACCGGGGCCCAGTTGCTGGCCAAGCCGGTCAAACCGGCCCGGCTAAGGGCTTTGATCAATTATGCGGGAAGCAAGCGAGTCCGTTGACGGCGTCTATAGTGAGTCATCCGTGCGTAGCTGGAGTTTCTCGGCCAGCAGCACGGCCTGGGTCCGGTTGTTGATACCCAGCTTTCGAAAGATCGCCGTTATATGGGCTTTGACGGTGGCTTCGGTAATGTCCAGTTGATAGGCAATCTGCTTGTTGAGCAAGCCTTCATGCATAAGGAGCATGACCCGGTGCTGCTGAGGCGTGAGTTCCGCCACTCGGCGTGCCAGGTCATGGTCTTCCTCGGAGAGCCCCTGAAGCTGACCACGAACGGATTCCGGTACCCAGCTGTCACCCGACAGGGCATGCTCCACAGCCTGGGCGATGTCGGCTGAAGACAGGGATTTTGGGATGAAACCAAGGGCCCCGAAACCCATGCAGCGGGCAATGATGGCCGGTTCCTCGCTACCGGAAATGATCACCACGGGCAGCAGGGGGAAATCTTCCCGGATCCGGATCAGCCCATACAAATCCCCACTGCCCGGCATGCGAAGATCCAGCAACAGCAGGTCAATCTCGTCATCGCTATTCAGTACCTGCAGGGTGCTTTCCAGGCTGTCGGATTCCAGCAGACTCACGGAATCCAGACGACCTGAAAGCGCACCTTGCAAGGCTTCCCGGAATAGTGGGTGATCGTCGGCGATCAGGATTTTGCTCATCGGCTACCCGTTGACATCAACTCATCAGATGCTTGTGCTCCTGGATGAGTGACTCTACCACGGCCGGGTCAGCCAGGGTGGAGGTGTCCCCGAGCTGATCATACTCGGCGGCGGCAATCTTTCTGAGAATCCGGCGCATGATCTTCCCGGAGCGGGTCTTGGGCAGGCCATCGGCCCACTGGATCACATCCGGTGTCGCAATGGGGCTCAACTCCTTTCGCACCTGATCCTTGAGTACCCGACGGAGTTGATCCGAACCTTGGCCGGCATCCTCACTCAGGGTGACATAGACATAGATGCCCTGGCCCTTGATGTCATGGGGATACCCCACAACCGCCGCTTCAGCCACCGCCGCATGAGCCACCAGGGCGGATTCGATTTCCGCCGTGCCCAAGCGGTGGCCTGATACATTAAGCACATCATCCACCCGTCCGGTGATCCACCAGTGACCGTCTTCGTCACGCCGTGCGCCATCGCCCGGGAAATAGCAGCCTGGATAGGCACTAAAATAGGTTTCGGCAAAGCGCTGATGATTGCCCCACAGGGTGCGCGCCTGCCCTGGCCAGCTGCGCTTGATGACCAGATTGCCTTCCAGCGCTTGTCCGCTGGGGGCTTCGGCCGTCAGTTCCCGTCCGGACTGATCCATCAGGGCAGGTTCCACACCGAAGAATGGCAGCATGGCCGAGCCAGGTTTGAGATCCGGGGTGGAAGGCAAGGGGCTGATCAACACCCCTCCCGTTTCGGTCTGCCACCAGGTATCTACGATAGGACAGTCTCCACAACCAATTTCATCGTGATACCACTGCCAGGCTTCCGGGTTGATGGGCTCACCCACGCTGCCCAGCAACCGTAGGGATTTTCGCTCACTGGCTTCAGTCGCCTGACTTCCCTTGGCCATGAGGGCGCGAACCAGAGTCGGGGCGGTATAGAGGATGGAAACCTGGTGTTTGTCGATGATCTCGCCAATACGTCCGGCATCCGGCCAGGTCGGTACGCCCTCGAACATGACCGTCGTGGCGCCATTGGCCAAGGGACCATAGACGATGTAACTGTGGCCGGTGATCCAGCCCACATCGGCCGCGCACCAGTAAACATCATCCTCTTGCAGGTCGAAGATCACTTCATGGCTCAGCGATGCATGAACCAGGTAGCCACCAGTGGTGTGCAACACCCCTTTCGGTTTACCCGTTGAACCGGAGGTGTAGAGGATGAAAAGTGGATCCTCAGCGCTCATTTCCTCGGCCGGACAGTCATCGCTCACATCCCGCGTCAGATTGGACCAGGAAACATCTCGGGCACCGTGCCAGTCCAGCGTCCGATCTCCCGTCTCAAGTACAACGACTGTCTCCAGTGAGCTGCAGTCATTATCAGCCAGGGCCTTGTCCACATTACCTTTGAGTGCCACGCCCTGACCACCACGTCGACTCTCATCCGCGGTAATGATGGCCTTGGCCTGGCAGTCCTGAATCCGGTCGGCGATGGCCTGCGGTGAGAACCCGCCGAAAATCACGGTATGGATGGCCCCGATGCGAGCGCAGGCCAGCATGGCCACCGCCGCTTCCGGCACCATGGGCATGTAAATGGCCACTCGATCACCCTTGCCAATGCCCCGTTGCTTCAAGCCATTGGCAAAGCGACAAACCGCCGTATGCAGGTCCCGATAACTGAGTCTGCGGGTGGGCAGGCTTGGGTCATCCGGTTCCCAAAGGATGGCGGTCTTGTCAGCTCGTTGCTTGAGGTGTCTATCCAGGCAGTTATAGGCGGCATTCAGGCTGCCATCTTCATACCAGGCAATCCTGGGGTTCTCCGCATTGAAATCACATTGTTCAATACGGGTATAGGGCTGAAACCAGTGCAGCCGCCGACCCTGTTCCCGCCAGAATCCTTCCGGATCCTCCATGGACCAGCGATACAGTGATTGATAGGCCTCGAAACTGAGGCCCGCTTGGGCAGGTTCCGCCAACCGGGTGGCGGCCTGGGTGCTCACGGTCGACATGATCAGGCTCCATTGAGTCGAATGGTTTGCCTACCGTTGTACGAGGGGAATGCATCCCGGCCAATTAGACCATGGTCGCAAAGTGCCCAAAAAAGAAGGCCGGGGTGCTTTCACACCCCGGCCGTCAATGTAGCGACAAAATTTGGATCAGTTCTGGTCGGCCAGCCTGAAATCGATGATCTGAGTGGCTTGGCGCTCCACCGGCCGTCCATCGACGATCCGGGGCTGGAAGCGCCATTGCTCCACCGCGCGCAATGCCGAGCGGTCAAACATCCGTCGGGGTTGGGAATCGACCACCCGGGCATTTACCACCCGGCCTTCCGGCGTGATGGTAAAGCTCACCCGGACCCAGCCTTCCACACCCTGAATCAGTGCCTCCCGGGGCCATTGCGGCTCGATGCGGACAAGGGGCATGACATCACCGTCCCGGTTGCCAGCTTGATCCATCCGGCCCAGGTAGGGGCCGATTGGGACGCCACCGGCAATACCCAGGTTAGGGCGGTCAAACTGCAGCTGTGGCCGATGGCTCATTTCCATCTGTTGCCGGTGCTGCATCATTTGCGGGGGTGGGGGTTCCACCTCCATCAGCGGTTCGGGGAGGTGACGAGTCCGTTCCCGCACCCTTTCGTCCCGCTCCACCCGGATGAAATCAATCCGTTGGGCATCCAGCTTTTCCATACCGGTGGCATCGTCGACACCGATCATCGTGTTCATGGTAATGAAAAGCAGAACGGCGACAATCGCACCGCCTACGCTGGCAAGGATTATTTTCATAGCGCACCTCCCTACCCCTCAGGGCTTGCTGACCTGGGGTGGCAGTAGCGAACGCCCTTCTCCGGAACTTCGTCCATTTCTTCGATGGCCCGGCCGGTTGATTGTCGTTCACAGATTAAGACCGGTTTCTGGGCTCCGGGTTCTTGGAAAGTGCGATTATTTTCAAACTATTTTCATGGCCCTGTCGCCCGGACCTCGGAGCTGTGGCTGACCTTGACCGAATGCCCCAGCATGATAGATACCGAGCAGTACTTGTCAGCAGAGAGTCGAACTGCTCGTTCCACATGATGTTCGCCCACGTCCTCGCCGGTGACGATGAAGTGCATATGGATTTCGGTGAACACCGACGGCGGCCCCTCCGCCCGCTTGGCACTCAACTCCACCCGGCAGCCGGTCACTGCCTGGCGGGCCTTTTCCAGAATACCTACCACATCCACCGAAGAGCAGCTGCCTGCCGCCATCAGTACCGTTTCCATGGGGCTCGGCCCGGTCTTGCCACGATCGCCATCCATGAGGATCTCGTGACCGCTTTCCGAGCGGGCTCGAAACCGCTGTTCCCCATCCCATTCGATACTGGCTTTCATGTTGCTGCTCCCGTGAAAAAACGTTCAGATTGAAAGGCGGCCCCTTGGCTGTCAAGCATGGGAGGGGGCCCCAAAAGGGGGATGGTTTGCCGTACAAGGGCGAACTATGCTTTTTGGCATGTTCCGTGTTTGGCACGGTCATCGAAGCCCGCCCCCGGGCGTTATAAGAAGAAATCCCCAAGCAGAAGTCGTCCTCACCCCGCTCCGGCGGGGTTCTTTTTGTCCCCTAATGGTTGCTGATGGCCCGTAGCGCTGCCATGGCCAAGGCCAGCCAGGCGAGAATGAAACACAGGCCGCCAATCGGGGTGACCGGCCCCAGCATTCGCCAGCCTGTCAGGGTCATCAGGTACAGGGAACCGGAAAAGAGGACAATGCCGGCCAGCATGAGTCCGCCGGACCAGCGTAGCCAGCTGCTATCCATGAAATGCAATGCCACGCCCACCGCTAGCAGGGCCAGGCCATGAATGAGGTGGTACTGCACGGCCGTCTCCCAAACCGCCAATCCCCGTTCCAGGGGCAGGGTATCCGCCCGGGCCCGCAGGGCATGGGCCCCGAAGGCCCCCAGGGTTACCGCCAGGGCCATGTTTAGCCCGGAGAGGGCCATCATCCAAAGTGAAAACAGTGACATGTTCAAACCTCATCCCGCATTGCCAGGGAGGCAAGGGTGCACTAGGCTCAAGACAGCGTCCAGCCCACACGGTGGCAGGACCCAATCATAGCCCCACGGGGGTTGAGAGAAGGAGTCGTACCATGGGACTGGAAGTTGGTGGTCTGCTGGGTTTAATCTGGCTCATTATTGTGGTCTGGGCCATTATTCGCACTGCCCAGAGTCGGGCGGCTGATCCACTGGTCAAGGCCATCTGGATCGTGGTGTTGCTGGTCCTGCCGGTACTTGGGCTCATTCTCTGGCTCTTGCTGGGGCCACGCTGAAGACGCTGGAACAGCGGGGTTAGCGATCTCTCAGTTCAGTGCTCGCCCCGCTGCCGTAGTCCCGCAACTGCAAGGTCGCTTCCTCGCCTTCCGGGTCCTGCCATTGAAACTGCACCACTTGGCCGGGGACTGAATCGTTCAGCCACCAGGTCTGGAATCCCTCTCCATCTTCCCCCAATGCCAGGCGGCGGGTATCGAAACGGCCGGCCGGCACCGCAATGGTTTCGTGGCTTTCCCGGGCCTGCTCGGCCAGAGCATCGGCGTCCAGTCGGCGGGGCCCCTGGGCCTGAGATTCCTCCAGTGAGACTTCCTGAACCGCTTCGTCCTTGCCCGGTTTCAGCAGCATGCGGCGGGTTTGGCCGATCTCCGGATCCAGCAGGCTTTCCATGATCATCTCATCGCTGCCCTCAGGATCACCCCAGCGAAGCTGCCACCACTGACCTTCGTCCGTCTCGCCCAAATAAGCACGGCGCATCCAGACACCCGCGGGCTCACCGTCCGCGTCCAGCCATTCCCATTCGGTATATTCCCCGGCCCGGTAGTCATCATCGGCCTGGGCCAGATTCATAGTGGGATTATGCAGTGCCACCTGGCCTAGCCAGCTCATGACTTCCGGCTGGAAGCGGGCCAGGATGGCATCGGCCACAGCCTGGGCCATCTGCGCGCTGACTTCTGCCATGGCCTGGCTGGCGGCTTCCTGGGCCACATCCTGTGCGGCACGGCGGGCTGCCTTTTCCGGATCGGCCAGTACATCCAGGGCGGTGCAGCCGGCCAACGACAGGTAGGCGGCAAGGCAGAAGCCGATTCTTGTTCTCATGGCGATATTCCTTTCCTGTTTGATTTTTCAGACTAGCAGGTCGGCTGGTAAAGGGGGAGCTTTGCCGGCAGCCGCGGCTCCGCTGGGCATGCTATGTTGTTGACCATGCGTTAACGCACAAATAAGGAGTGTGCATGGTCACTCGTGATGAGCGCTGTCTGATTCTGGGCCGTGGTGCCATGGGGCGGATGTTCGAGGGACTGCTTCGTCATCGCCTCCATGTGGAGACATGGGATCGGGATCCGGACAGCGGGACGGAAACCGCGCCATTGGAAAACCAGCTAGCCGATGCGCAAGTGCTGATACTGGCCGTGCCGGCCAAGCCGCATGATGAACTGCTCAGGCGGGTGGCGGCGGCCCTGCCCGAGGGGCTTCTTTGTCTGACCATTGCCAAGGGGCTGGATGGTGAGGGGCGTACGCCGGTTCAGCGAATGGCCGAACACCTGGGAGAGGCTTGCGATTGGGGCGCCCTGTACGGCCCGATGATCGCCCGGGATCTCAGTGAAGGGCGCCCGGGTTTTGCCCTGGGGGCGGCCAATGGTGATGTGGCCGGCGAGCGCATTCAGTCGCTGTTCGCCAAGACACGTCTACATGTACAGGCCAGCCGGGATACCCATGGGGCGGCCTGGGCGGCCATCCTGAAGAATGTGTATGTGCCCTTGATCGGCATGGCCCAAGGCCTGGGTATGGGCGATAACGTGCGAGGCTATCTGGTCACCGCGGCCCTGGCCGAGTTGGCCCGAATCGTGGAAAGAATGGGGGGTGATGCGGCCACCGCCTATAGCCTGGCCGGGCTGGGGGATCTGGTGACCACCGCCACCAGCTTATCTTCGCATCATCGCTCCCTGGGCGAAGACATGGCGCAAGGTGATCGCAGCATGCTGGCCGACAAGAACGGTTACATCCGCAGCGAAGGCGTGCATACCGCGGCCATGGTAGCCAAGCATGGTTTGTTGCCCCTGGATGATTACCCCCTGTTCGCGCTGACCCATGCCTTGTTCGAGGATTCCAGCGATATGGAATCACGGATTTTATCCATGCTGGGGCAGCTGGAATGAGCGGGCAGGGCTGGCCGGATCGACTGGTGGCCCATCGTGGGTGGCCAGGGCGTTACCCGGAGAACAGCCGCTCGGGCATGCGGGCGGTACTGGAAGCCGGTGCCCGTTTTGTGGAGTTCGATGTGCAATTGACGGCGGATCGCCAGGCCCTGGTTTTTCATGATGATCAGCTCTACCGTCTGATGGGCCTGCCGGGCCGGGTGGGTGATCTGGACCTGAAAGAACTGCTGGCGGCCCCCCTGCGTCAGCCCGAGGGGGATGGCTTTGTCGAGGAAGGCCCACCCTCCTTGCAAGCCATGCTGGCGCTGCTCTCGGATTGGCCGACGGTGACCGTCTTCATCGAGCTCAAGCGGGCCAGCATGCGCCGTTATGGCCGGGATGCCCTGCTGGAGTCGGTATTGGCGGCCCTCCATGGTGTGACCAATCCGGTGGTACTGATTTCCTTTGATAGCCAGGTGCTGGAGCGGGCCCGGGCCCGCGGTGCGAAATCCATCGGCTGGGTGTTTAAACCCTGGAACGAGCGGGCCCGGATCGAGGCGGCCCGCCTGAGTCCGGATTATCTCTTTGTACGCAAAGACCGGGTGCCGGCCGGCGAGGCACCTTTTTGGCCCGGGTCCTGGCAGTGGGTCATCTATGATGTGAATGAACGGGCATCCGCCGAAGCCCTGCTGACGCGCGGGGCCGATCTCATCGAAACCGATTATCTGCCGGAGTTGGCGGGGCTTGCCCATGGCAGAACCTGAGTTTTACTTGTTGTTGGACCAAGGCGGGCACAGTTCCCGGGCCATGGTGCTGGATGGCCAGGGTGTGATCCGGGCCGAGGCAAAGTATTCGGTGGAGACTCGGGAAAGCGGGGATCGGGTGGAGCAGGATGGGCCGGCGATTCTCGACAGCCTGCGCCAGGCTATTGGCACGGTGATGCAATCACTGGCTCAGGATGCGCATCATCTGGTGGCGGCCGGTTTGGGCGTGCAGCGGGGCAGTGTGCTTTGTTGGCGACGCAGCAACGGCGAGGCCCTGTCGCCGGTGCTGTCCTGGCGGGACCGGCGGGCGCCGGCTGAATCAGGCCTCGACCCCGCCGATATCCGGCAGCGAAGTGGGCTCCGCTTTTCTCCCTATGGCGGTGCCCCCAAGCTGCGCTGGTGTCTGGATGAACTGCCCGCGGTTCAACAGGCCCGATTGGACAATGACCTGGTGATGGGTCCTCTGGGCAGTTATTTGATTCAGGGCTTGTTGCGAGAGCAACCCGCACTGGTGGACCCCACCCTGGCCCAGCGGACCCTGCTCTACGATCGCCGGACCATGGATTGGAGCGAGCCAACTCTGGCGCAACTGGGTATTGAGCGGGATCATCTGCCCCGCGTCGTGCCCAGTCATCATCCCTATGGTTATCTCCGGGACGGCCCGGTGGATTGTCCGCTGACCCTCCTGCAGGGCGACCAGAACGCCGTTCCCTGGGTCGCCGGCCCGCCGGCGGGCGACACGGCCTATATCAATCTGGGCACCGGCGCTTTCATCCTGCGCCCGGTGGATGGCGAGCAGTATCCCGGTCCCTTCCAGTTCAGTCTGCTCGACCCCGGCCAGGCACCCCATTACGCCCTGGAGGCCAGCGTCCATGGCGCCGGCGCGGCCCTGCAATGGTTTGCCAATACGCGGGGCAGGGCGGTGGCGCCCGAGGAGATTCAGGTCAGTCTGGATGGTGAGCGGACACCATCCATTTTCCTCAATACCGTGGGCGGACTGGGGTCGCCCTGGTGGCAGCCGGGGCCTTCGCCCCAGTTTCTGGATACGGCCGGACAGTCCGTGGCAGTCGATGGTGATGATCCGGCCCAGCTGGCCGCTATCCTGGAAAGCCTCTGTTTTCTGATCAAGGTGAATCTGGACACCATGGAGACCCTGGCCGGGCCGATTGAGAAGCTGATTGTGGCCGGTGGCCTGAGCCGTAGCCGCCCCCTCTGCCAACGCCTGGGCCAGTTGATGGACCGCCCCCTCTATCGTCTGGAGAACCCGGAAGCCACCCTGGTGGGTCTATGGTCCCAGCTGGCCGGCCCCGAGCAGCCTCGAACGGGTGAGCGCGTGGAAAGTGATCGTCCGGATCCCCACTTGCAGGCACGCTTTCAGCATTGGCATCAAGCCCTGGAGTCGGTCTTGTCTGGCAGGAAATGAATTTTTTGATTATGTAGGAGCCTAGAGCGTGGAGCAGAATGAGAAAATCATTGAAAAGCAGGCCATAGAGCTCGCTCGGGCTAGGAAAAAAGAGATCGCCAGGAAATGGACCGATCCCGAGCGGTTTCCACCTGAGGAAGAGCCGGTATCTGTCTTCATGGCTGGCTGTCCTGGTGCCGGGAAAACCGAGGCCTCGATAGAGCTACTTGAAAGCTTGGACGGGAATGGAAGCCCCATCATTCGGATCGACCCCGACGAGCTACGGGATGAGTTTCCGGGCTATACGGGAGGTAACTCGTGGCTTTTCCAGGCAGGGGTCTCAATTCTTGTTGAGAAGATCCATGACCTCGCCTTGAAGCAGAAGCAGAGTTTTCTTCTCGATGGCACATTGACCAACTATAGGATAGCGGAGCAGAACGTGAAACGCTCTTTGAAGAAGGGGCGGTTCGTACAGATCCTTTATGTCTACCAGGAGCCGAAGCTCGCCTGGGAGTTTGTGAAAGCCCGGGAGCAAAAGGAAGGGCGAAATATACGTCCTGAGGATTTCGTCCGCCAGTATTTTGCGGCACGGGAGGTCGTAAATCGCCTCAAAGGCGAGCTGGGAAAGGAACTGCGAGTCGATTTGCTGGTCAAGGACCATGACGGGTCTCACAAGGCGTACAAGGCCGGGATCGACAAGATTGACAACCACCTCCCTGAAAAATATGATCCCGAATCCTTGGAAAAGCTTCTCGGCCTCCGCTAGAGTCAACAGTATGTTCGGAACAAAGAAAAAAGCCGTCGGATCCACCCGTTTTTCGGATTTCATCCGGAACGCCTCGGCGCGCGAGAAGAAAAAGCTCTATGAGAAAGTGCTGGAGCGGGCTTCAGAGCGCCAGCGCCGTGTAATCGAGGGCGCTTCAGAGGGCTAGCTCCTGTTGCCCTCTTGGTCCCTTGGTCACACTCTGCTCACCTCTGTCTGTCTTACCCCACGTCCTATCCGAGCGCTGCAGGCCGCGTGCGGTGAAATTCCCTACTCGTTGAGCAGATAAACTTGCACGGTCCGTTGGGAGCGACTACTCTGCATCATAATCGATGATGCAGATGAGACCGTAGCGCCCATGGCCGCAACACCTCTTAACCAGATCGCAGAAATCCTGCCCGGCTACCCGTTTCGCGGGGCGCTGAAGGCGCAGGCGGATGGCAATGCCTGGGCGGTTCAGGTGCGACATGTCTCGTCGCGGGAGTGGGTCAGCATGGATTCTGCGGCCCGGGTTGTGGGTGGGGAGGCGCTGGATCGGGTGCAGTTGGGTGGCCGCCGGCGGCCGGATTACCTGCAGCCGGGGGATGTGCTCTTTATGGCGCGTGGCCCTCGCAATGGGGCTGTTCTGATTGAGGAGGTCCCCGAGGCGACGGTCTGCACTCCGCATTTCTTTCTCATCCGCCTGAAGCCAGGATCGGATGACATCGTTGATCCGGGCTTTCTCGTCTGGCAGCTCAATCACGGCGAGGGGCGGGCGGCCATTGCCGCGGGTCGGCAGGGCTCGCTGATGCCCAGTGTGCCTAAGACCGAGCTGGCCGCTATCCGCCTGCACCTGCCGCCCCTGGCCCGACAGCGCCACCTGGTGGCACTGTTTCGGGGGGCGGACCGCGAAGCTGAGCTGATGCAGGCGCTTATCGATAACCGACATCGGGAGGTCACGGCCATTGGCCGGGCCATGCTGGATACCGTCCGTAATGGATAACAGGGAGAACACCATGAACACCCCCGTCAGCCAGGCGCAGATCAACAAGGCGGTCTGGAACGCCTGTGACACCTTTCGCGGGACTGTGGACGCGAGCATCTACAAGGATTTCGTGCTCACCATGCTCTTTGTGAAATACCTGTCCGATGTCTGGCAGGACCACTGGGAGCAGTACCAGTCCGAGCACGGCGACCACCCGGAGCTGATTCGGGAGCTGATGAAGAATGAGCGCTTCGTGTTGCCACCGGCGGCCAACTTCTATGACCTCTACGAGCACCGGCATGAGCCCGGCAACGGCGAGCGCATCGATAAGGCCCTGCACGCCATCGAGGAAACCAACAGCCAGAAGCTGGCCGATGTCTTCCAGGACATTAGTTTCAACTCCAACAAGCTCGGCGATGAGAAATCGAAAAATGAGATCCTCAAGGCCCTGCTGGAGGACTTCCACCGCCCCGAGCTGAACCTGCGGCCCAGCCGCATTGGTCGGCTGGACATCATCGGCAACGCCTACGAGTTCCTGATCGCCCAGTTTGCTGCGAGCTCCGGCAAGAAGGCCGGGGAGTTCTATACCCCCGCCGAGGTGTCCGAGCTAATCGCCGAGCTGCTGAGCCCGGAAGAAGGCGACGAGATTTGCGACCCGGCCTGCGGCTCCGGCTCCCTGCTGCTCAAATGTGCCAACCAGATCAAGAACGCTTTTAACGGCTCGAAGAAGTTCGCCCTCCATGGGCAGGAAGCCATCGGCAGCACCTGGGCCCTGGCCAAGATGAATATGTTCCTGCACGGCGTGGACAATCACCGCATCGAGTGGGGCGACACCATCCGCAACCCCAAGCTGCTGGACAACAAGGGCCGGCTACAGCAGTTCGATGTGGTGGCGGCCAATCCGCCCTTCTCGCTCGACAAGTGGGGCCATGACTCCGCCGAAAATGACCCGCACAACCGTTTCCGCCGTGGCATCCCACCCAAGACCAAGGGTGACTACGCCTTCATTCAGCACATGGTTGAGACCCTCAAGCCGAAAACCGGGCGTATGGGCGTCGTGGTCCCCCACGGCGTGCTCTTCCGCGGCTCATCCGAGGGCAAGATCCGCAAGCAGCTGATCGAGGAAGGCCTGCTGGATGCCGTGATCGGCCTGCCGGAAAAGCTCTTCTTCGGCACCGGCATCCCCGCCGCCATTCTGGTGTTTCGCCAGGACAGGCAGGACGACAAGGTGATGTTCATCGACGCCAGCCGCGAATTTCAGGCCGGCAAGAACCAGAATGCCCTGTCGGAAGACAATATCCGAAAGATCGTCGAGACCTATCAGGCCCGCGAGACGGTGGACAAGTACGCCTACCTCGCCACCGTCGATGAGATACGGGAAAACGACTTCAACCTGAATATCCCCCGCTATGTGGACACCTTCGAGGAAGAGGAAGAAATCGACCTCATGGCGGTGCGCGCCGAGCGGAAGGAGCTCAAGGCGAAGCTGGAAACGCTGGAAACAGAGATGGACGGGTATCTGAAGGAGCTGGGTTATGGTGCCTGAAGGGTGGAAAGAAAAGCCTCTTGCGCAAGTATGCCGGAAGCCAGTTTCATACGGAATCGTGCAAACCGGAACGCCGCAAGAGAATGGTATCCCTTGTTTGAGGGTTGTGGATCTTACGAAGGCCCAGATGGATCTCGAAGAGATGATTACGACATCATCTGAAATTCACTATTCATACAAGCGAACTTCTCTGGAAGTCGGCGACATTGTTATGGCTTTGCGTGGCGAGGTGGGTTTAGTAAGGCTTATTGATGAGACGGTTGCCGGCTCCAATATCACGAGAGGATTGGCAAGAATCTCCGCGGATGGAGAAGATGTGATTTCTGAATATCTGCTTTGGGAGCTTCGGTCCCCGCGCTTTAGGGCTGATTTGATTCGCAGAGTGGGTGGTTCGGCGCTTCAGGAGATATCGCTTGCTGAGCTGCGTAAAACCAAAACCTGGCTTCCGCCGGTCCCTGAACAACGAAAAATCGCCAAAATTCTCTCCACCTGGGACGAAGCCATTGCCACCACTGAGCAGCTTCTGGCCAACAGCGAGCAGCAGAAAAAAGCCCTGATGCAGCAGTTGCTGACGGGAAAGAAGCGCTTGCCGGGGTTTGAGGGCGAGTGGAATGAATTTCGACTTGGAACATTATTTCACCGTGTGCGAGAAAAGAATGCAGGGCAAAGCGAAAATGTTGTAACTATTTCCGGGCGTGATGGCCTAGTTAAGCAAGGAGATTACTTCAAAAAATCTGTCGCATCAGAGATCCTGGATGACTATTACCTTTTGAGAAATGGACAGTTCGCATACAACAAGAGTTACTCCAATGGTTATCCGATGGGCGCGATCAAGCGCCTGAATCGATACAGTAAGGGCGTAGTTACTACCCTTTACATATGTTTTGAGGTCGCAGACGAAGAGGAAGCTGATGGTGACTATTTTGAGCAATATTTCGAGGCAGGGTTGTTGAACAATGGGTTATCTAAGATTGCGAATGAAGGTGGTCGAGCGCATGGCCTCTTGAACGTTAAACCTTCTGACTTCTTTAACCTGAAAGTTCATGCCCCTGACATAGATGAGCAAAAGCGAATCGCAGCAGTATTGTCCAGGGCGGATACGGAAGTTCTATTGGTGCTGCGTCGCTTAGAAGCGTTAAAGGCAGAAAAAAAGGCGCTTATGCAGCAACTCCTGACAGGCAAACGCCGCGTCAGGGTCAATGAAGCCGAGGCCGAATCCGCCACAGCCTAGGACTGGCAAAGATCACGGAAGGAGACCCAATGGGCACCGTCACCCCCAACACCAGCGAGCTCTACGCCTCGCATATCCCCGCCCTGGCCATGCTGATACGCCTGGGCTGGGAATATCGCTCGCCGTCGGCGGTGATGGAACTTCGCGGTGACTCCACCCGTGATGTCCTGCTGCGCCCGAAGCTGATCGATTTCCTGCGCCAGCACCGCTTCGAGTACAAGGGAAAGGAATACCCGCTCTCCAGCGAAGGCATCCAGCAGATTCTCAACACCCTGTCCTCGCCCGGCCTGGTCGAGGGGCTGATGCCGGCCAATGAGGCCGTGCATGACATGCTCACGCTTGGCATCACCGTCAATGAGTTCATGCCCGACGGCAAGCGCCATCCCACCACGGTGCCACTGGTCAACTGGCAGGCTATTGAACAGAACAGCTTCATCGTCACCGAGGAAATGGAGGTGCAGAACGCCTCCGCCACCGGCCATCGGCGCCCGGATCTGGTGGGCTTTCTGAATGGCATCCCGGTGGTCGTGATTGAGGCCAAGCGGGCGGCGTCTGGCAACCCGAACAAATCGATGATCGAGGAAAGTATCAGCCAGATGATCCGTAACCAGGGGGTGCAGGAGATACCGACTCTCTTCGCCTTTGCCCAGGTGCTGGTGGCCGTGAGCCAGACCGATGCCCGATACGGGACCACCAAGACGCCGCGCAAGTTCTGGTCGAAGTGGGAAGAGGAAGAGATCAGCCGCGAGGAACGCAAGGCCATCAAGAACCGGAAGCTGGACAAAGAGGCGAAGGAGGCTCTTTTCGCCGGCAAGGAGCCCCGGGTCCGCCAGTATTTCGAGCAACTTTGGGAGAAGCCGGTGCTGCCCACCGAGCAGGACGAGCTACTGATCGGCATCTTGAGCCCGGAGCGGCTGCTGTCGCTGCTGCGGTATTACATACTCTACTACAAGCACGACAAGATCATTGCCCGCCACCAACAGTTTTTCAGCATTGAGTCATTGCTGCGCCAGATTACCGGCTTGGACAAGCAGGGTGCCCGCCGGGGCGGCGTGATCTGGCATACCACGGGCTCGGGCAAGTCCTTCACCATGGTCTTTCTCAGCAAGCTGCTGGTGCTGCACGAGGCCCTCAAACAGTGCCGGGTGGTCGTGGTCACCGACCGGGTGGATCTGGAAAAACAACTTTCACGCACCTTTGCCGCTTCCGGCGCATTGGGGCTTAAGTCCGCGAGTCGCGGTGAGGCGGGCAAGGCCCGCATGGGCTCCGGCCGGGATTTGGCCCGGCAGATCGGCCAGGGCGAGCAACGGGTGATCTTCACTCTGGTTCAGAAGTTCTTGTCGGCCATCAAGCACAAGGAGTGCCATAACCCCAGCGAGAACCTGCTGGTGCTGGTGGACGAAGGCCACCGCAGCCATGGGGGCGAAAATCACCAGCGCATGCGCATGGCTCTGCCCAACGCCGCTTATATCGCCTTTACCGGCACCCCCTTGATGAAAAAGGACCGCCGGGAGACGGAAGAAACCTTCGGCCCCATCGTCCACGCCTACACCATGCGGCGGGCGGTGGAAGACGGCACCGTCTCCCCGCTGCTCTACGAAGAGCGCCGCCCGGCGCTGGATGTGAACCAGAAGGCCATCGACAACTGGTTTGAGACCATCACCCAGGGCCTGAGCGACGAGCAGAAATCGGATCTCAAGCGCAAATACGCCAAGCGGGGTGCCGTCTACGGCGCCGACAACCGCATTCGCCTGATCGCCTGGGACATCGCCCTGCATTTCAGCGAGAACTTCAAGAACCTGGGTAAGACCCTAAAGGGGCAGGTGGCTTGTGATAGCAAGCTGTCTGCCATCCGATACAAGCGCCATCTCGACGACACGGGCCTGGTCTCCTCCCGGATTGTGATTTCCCCGCCTGACACCCGCGAAGGCCACAGCGAGGTGGATGAGGCCGAACTCCCGGAGGTTCAGCAATGGTGGGCGAACAACATCAAGACCGACCC
This sequence comes from Natronospira proteinivora, assembly GCF_024170465.1. Taxonomy (NCBI): domain Bacteria; kingdom Pseudomonadati; phylum Pseudomonadota; class Gammaproteobacteria; order Natronospirales; family Natronospiraceae; genus Natronospira; species Natronospira proteinivora. The sequence goes on from NZ_JALJYF010000002.1 coordinate 1,118,664, forward strand.
CTACGCCTATGAGCGCGAGACCATTGAGCACTTCGGCATGGAAGGCGACCCGGATCTGCTGATCGTGGTAGACAAGCTCCTCACCGGCTTCGATGAGCCCCGCAATGCCGTGCTCTACATCGACAAGCCTCTGAAGGGCCATAACCTCATCCAGGCCATCGCCCGGGTGAACCGCCTGCACGAGGAAAAGCACTATGGCCTGCTGATCGACTACCGGGGCATCCTCGCCGAGCTGGATACCGCCATCCAGAAATACCAGGACCTGGAAGAGCACACCCAGGGCGGCTTTGACATCGACGATATTGACGGGCTGTATCGCAATGTCGACACCGAGTACAAGCGCCTGCCTGAGTACCACCAGCGCCTCTGGTCCTTCTTCAGCGAGGTGGAAAATACCCAGGACCAGGAAGCTTACCGCCAGGTACTGATGCCGCGCTACCTGATGGACGCTGATGGGGTGGAATACGACGCCCGCCAGAAGCTCCGCGAGGAATTCTACGAAGCCCTGACCGAGTTCGGTATGTGCCTGCAGGTGGCTCGTAGCTCTCGCTCATTCTTCGAGGACAAGCGCTTCACCGAGGACATGATCCGCACCTACAAGCGTGATCTAAAATGGTTTGTCGAGCTGCGCAAGACGGTACGCCAGGATGCCCAGGAAACCGTGGACTACAGCGCCTACGAGAAACAGATTCGGAAACTGGTGGATCGCGATGTGGTGGGCGAAGAGATCGTCGCCAGCGATGAGACCTACGATGTTGGCAAGCTCGGCACCGATCCGGAGAACTGGGATGAGCAGAAAACCCGGAACGAAGCCGACAAGATCCGTACCCGCACCAAGAAAACCATCGAGCAGGACCTGGACGATGACCCCTATGCCAAGAAGGTGTTCTCGGCACTGCTGAAACAGGCCATCGAGGAAGCCGAGGCGCTGTTTGACCACCCCACCAAGCAGTACGCCCTGTTCCAAGAACTGGAGGAGCAGGTCAGGGGACGGAAACTGCCAGGCATTCCAGACGCTCTACAGGACAAGCCCCAGGCGCGGGCCTATTTCGGCATATTCCGGCTCGTCATCGGCGACGAGGCCATTGATCGCGAGCTGGAAAAATCCGGCGACGAGCTGGTGGACCTGGCGCTGGAGATCGAGCGGACCGTCAAGCGGGTGGTGGCGGAAAACAGCCTGAACCCGGCCGGCATCGAAACCGGCATCCGCAAACAACTGCTGCCGACACTGTTCGATCGATTTGGCTTGGACCAGGCCAAAGCGATACTGGATGAAGTGGTCCATGTGGTTCGGGTGGGGAGCCGCCATGACTGACATCGGTACCCGACAGGAACCGACCCACAGCGTCCCCTACGGCGAAGGTGAGCTCCGTTTTTTCTGGCGTCGCGGGGACAAACGCCCCAATGACGGCCGCCGAGCCCGCATCCATGTGCATCCCGATGGCCTCGTGGAGGTGGAAACCCCGCCCGACACCTCCCTTGTCGAAACCAAGCAGGCCCTCCTGAAGCGCGCCCGCTGGGTGACCCGCCACCTGCAGGAGATCCAGGCTCGCCGCCACGATGCCCTCGCCCGCGAATATGTCAGCGGTGAAACCCTGTTCTACCTGGGCCGCCGCCACCCCCTCAAGCTTATTCAGGCCGAGGGTGCTACCCGGGTCAAACTCCTCCGCGGCCAACTTCGCGTTAGCACGCCAGACACCTCCCGAAAGGCCGTTAAGGCTGCCCTCGAGCAGTGGTACCGCGAACACGCAAAAGCCGTATTCGCCCGCCGCCTGGAAACCATCGCTGAGCGCCTACCCTGGGTGAGCGAAGCCCCACCCTGGACCATCCGCGCCATGAAGACCCAGTGGGGTAGCTGCTCACGGACTGGCAGCATCCTGCTAAACCCACATTTGGTCAAAACTCCGATTCGCTGCATTGACTACGTCATTCTCCACGAGCTATGCCACCTGAAGGAGCACAACCACAGTGGGCGCTTTTATCAGCTCTTAGATATCGCCATGCCCGATTGGCGGGAGATCAAGGACCGACTCGATGGGATGTCGGAGCTTTACTTGAGCTGCTAAGCTCAAAAAGAGAGTTTGCGGAATGAGTTTCAGCGTCACTCTTCGCTACTTCCTCTGCAATCAGGCTTTGGAGTTTCACGACCTAGGCTGAGCCCTATACTCTTAGCGGCGAGCTTTACTCTTCTCGGTAGACGCGCCCTTTACAATGAGCTACTCCTACTCGACGGCAAATCGATTGGTCCGGAGATCGTAAACGTACTGGAAGTTTGCGCGGTAGCGACGAATCCGGTATGTCGATCGGTGAGGCACTTCGCTCGGCTCGCCTTAGGTCATAGGCCACTCGCGCCTGGGTGCTTTAATCAAGAGTTACGGAGAATAGGAAGCGCCGATCATTAATTCGCTAAACTATACACGGAGATTGCGGGGGAGCTTCAAAACTTCGGTCTCTATAACACGAAATAGCAGAGTGAAGGCGTATCCAAGCATATGCATGAATAATGTGATAGAGGCACACATCTCATGAAACGGAATAAAAAGCGAAAGCTATCGCAAGTAGTGGTTCTTTTCTTTGCATCGATGGCCGTCTGGTTTCTCATTGGACCCGATTATAATCAAGCCGCCCCTGTTTACCTTGCAAGTGTATTCGGAGCAACGCTGGGGTTCGTAATCACCGGTTTGGTAATCGTAACACTTCCTGCGGCAGTGTCTCGTTACAAGAATGGATTCTGGCCAGATTGGCATATATGGGCGGCCGTACCAATAATAGTTATTCATATGTATCTGGCGTACACAGGGCATACATACGAGGAAAAAGAAGATCAGCACAAGGCACAACACAGTAACGAGGCGCAAGAAACCAGTGAAGGCGACTGGGAGATTGTCGAGACGAGACCATTAACTGCAGAGGAGCGGGAAACTCTTGGAGAACGTTATCAGCCAGGACCGGAAGAGCTGGGCGAGGACCCGATTGCCGCTTACCAAAAGATGCTAGAAGCAGAACTAGACGCACGTGAAGCTGCCCAGGCTCGTGCTAAACATAGAACATGGCATGGATATCTGTGGGAGGGCGGGAAGTCGGTGCCGCGTGGTATCGGTGTTTTTCTTGGTGCCACACTCTGTTTCTCGCAGGATCAGTTAGATACTATGTTTGGTCATATGGGGTATGACATTGAGAGATCTGTCACGGAAGGCCCACTCCATAAACTTGGGCAGAATGTAACAGACATTTCCCAAAGGGTTTGGCCGCTGGGCGGCAATTATGCAGATGTGAGACTGGTGCAAATTATCGGGGTAATACTGGGCGGTACTTTTGTTCTGTTTATATGGTGGTGCTATAAACGATTCAAAACTTCGAAAACCCGCCGACAGAGCGCGCTTTAAGTGGTACTAAAGTCTTCAGTTAAAGCAATGCATCCTTTTCTCTCATGTGAGCGGATTACAATCGCTCCGGAGCAGCAGATGTAGTGTGACCGAGGTGTCAGACGGGGGCGTTCATCGTCACAATTGAGAAATAACCTGCCTAGTTAGTCTTCTAACCACAGAAATATGATCTCTTACACGCCGCACGGCTTACATTCGGGTATCAATGGGAAAATCTGGAGCCCATAGCTGGCTTTCTATCTACACCATTGCCCAAAAAGGGATCGATATGACCGGCAAGAAGTTAGATGGCGGCTTAAATTGGCCGAAATCGCCCAAAACGGCCACCTTATGGTGTCATGTCAGCATAAAGTGGCCGGAACGGCCAACTTATGCTTTCCCGCACATTGAGTGTTGCCCGTGAGGCAAAAATGGTGGGCCCGGCTGGACTCGAACCAGCGACCAAGGGATTATGAGTCCCCTGCTCTAACCAACTGAGCTACAGGCCCATTGAAGCGATATGACCACCTTGAAGGGATGACCACAGGGCGTGGATTATAGCCTCCCCGGCGGCTTCGGGTCACGAACCTTGTCTTGCTAGGGTAGCAGGGGCTCCTCGTGGGGCTGCATGATGGCCCGGCGGATGGGGGCCAGGGGCGCTTCTTCGTTCAGCTCGAACGTTTCTCCAGCCTGGGGCAGGCCCAGTGACTCAAGCAGCTGCTCGATATCGGGAAAACCCACCGACAGCACATGGTCGTCATAGAGGGGGCGAAAGATGGGCTCGCCACCGGCCAGTTCGTCCAGGCGGTCCATGACATCGCGGCCATCGGCACTGCGGCGTTGATCGAAACAGCAGTCCACCCATTGGGCCAGGATATGGTCCAGGCTTTGCTGTTTGTCGCTGCGGCGCCGCAGTTCCACATCGGCGATCAGCATCATGGCCGCACTGGCCCAGTAGACATAATCGGCGCCACCTTCCCGGTTCATGCGCCGGGCAATATCCAGGACGGTTCCCGGGCGCCGATCCCAGATGCCGTCATCCATATCCTCCATGAAACGTTGCCAGGCTTCGGCGGGGCTCAGGTGTCCGGCCCGGGCCAGGCCGATGTACTGGTAATAGGTGGCCAGTCCTTCCGGCAGCCAGCGGTGGTCGCTGGCCACCGGGGGGTGTAGCCAATGGATGAACTCATGGGCAATCAGGCCATCGGCTTGATAATCCGATTCGGGCTGGTGCCCGTTCATGCCCAGGGACATGCTCAGCCCGCCGGCCCGACTGACCCGGCCTCGGGCAACCGGCCGGTCACCGCTGTCCAGGGGGACGATAATGACCTGTCCCCGCTCGCTGGGTAATTGACCAAAGATGCTTTCGGCAGCTTCCAGGCCGGCCTGAAGCCATTGCCGGGTGAGTGTCATATCGGCCCGCTCGCCAGGCCCGTCCGCCTTTGCGACCGTGACCCGGGTTTGTTCGGAGTCCAGCTGGAAGCGTTCGAAGCGCCCCATGATGAAATCCGAATCCCAGCCCAGCGGCGGGTAGCCTAGTCGAAATACCGGGCCTTGATCTTCCGCCTCGGATTCAGATGAGGCGTCCAGCCAGTCCGGGTCGGCTTGCCAGGGGCCCTGGATGTCCATGCCTTCTTCCCGTTCGAAATGCAGCCGAATATCGATGTAGGGATTCAGGCTGCGGGGCCGCCAGAGCCAGATTTGTGGGGAGAGCACCAGGGCATCCCCGGTTCTGGCCGCGATGCCGATACTGCGGGCACGGGCGGCCTTGCCGAGATCTACCTGGTAATGAACGCAGTCATCGTCGGCCCGATCGGGTAGCCGCATCTGGCTGCCGCTGACTTCTACCCGACGCCGCTCGCCGGACTGGCGGATATGGGCATTTCTGAGCAGGGGGCGGGCCTGGCTGCTGCCGGCAAACAGGCTGTCGGGGAAGGGGCCATCGAAGCAGGCGCTCACCGACAGGGAGGAGAAGCCGTCATTCAGGCGTACTGTGTAATCATGAATCTGCTGGATGCTGGCACTGGCTGCAGGCCCCCCCAGCAGGCAGGCAATGAGCAGGTATAAGCGCAGGCTGTTGATTCCCCATCGTGATGGCTGCGATGAGGGATGACCATTGGCAACCATGGTGTCACTCTTGCGTTGAATCCGTCCCTAGCTTGTCCCGCCTGATGCCCCGCTGCAAGACACCGTCGCCAAAACGGGACCGGGCCTGGTCCAGCAGTGCGTCGGTGGATGCCCCCCGGGCCTGGTTGCCAAACAGGCCCAGTTGCCCAGTAGCCGCCACCAGTTCACGGGCGGCCAGGCCGGCCAGGCGAAGGCGGGGCGATCGATTCAGCCGCGCGGTTTCGGCTTGCCACCATTCGGTAGCCAGTGCCTGGGCCACATCGCGCAGTTCCGCGCCTTGGGCGCTGGGCCGGTTGAGCTTGCGCTGACGGCTCATGGTGTGAAAGTCCGGGGTTCGCAGCTTGATGGCCACACTGGCGGTTTCCAGTGACTTTCCACGCAGGCGGGCCGCCACCTCCTCGGCCATGCGTGACAGCTCTTCCTGCAGTCGGGGGAGTTGATTCAGGTCCCGGCCATAGGTTTGTTCGGCACTGATGGAGCGGGTCACGTGGTGGGCTTCCACCGGACGATCATCCTTGCCTTCGGCCAGGGCCTTGATGCGGCTGGCCGAACGGCCCAGCAGTCCCCGCAGCTGGGGTTCCGGGACTCGCCGCAGACTGCCAAAGGTGCTCAGCCCGGCCCGGCGCAGACGCTGGGTGGTGGTCTCGCCCACGCCCCAAAGACGTTCCACCGGCAATGGATCCAGAAAGGCCTGCCGACCGGCCTCGCTGACCTGGACCAGCCCATCCGGCTTGCCGATATCCGAGGCCAGTTTGGCCAGAAACTTGTTGGGGGCGATCCCCACCGAGGCAATCAGGCCAATCTGCTCCCGGATCCGGTCTTTCAGGGCCCGGGCGATGGCCTCGGGATTGTCCCGGGCATCCGGGTCGGCGCTGAGATCCAGAAAGGCTTCATCCAGGGACAGCCCTTCCACATCCGGGGTCAGGGCCCGGAAGCAATCGAACACCTGCTGGGAGAGGGCACGATAGCGCTCCATGCGGCCATTGCGGTAGTGCCCCCGGGGACAGAGCTGGCGAGCCCGATGCATGGGCATGGCCGAATGTACCCCAAAGCGGCGGGCCGGGTAGTTGGCCGCCGAGACCACGCCTCGCCCGCCCAGGCCGCCCACAATAACCGGCTCGCCTCGCAACTCGGGAAAATCCAGTTCTTCCACCGAGGCATAGAAGGCATCCAGGTCCACATGGAAGATCAGCCGTTGCGGTATCCGGGCGGGGGTGGTGCTCATTGTGGGGCTTTCATTATGTTGTCACGGACCCGATCCGCGGCCTGGTGCTGCAACAGCACCACATTGACGCTGCTGTTGTAGATGCGGCCCTGGGCCCGCAAGGACTCGATTCGGGCCCCATCGCTATCGGCACGCAGAAGCACATAATCTACGCCTTCCCGCAACTGATCACTCAGGGCCTTGAAGGCCCGGAAGGTGGTTCCCTTGGGGCAGTGAGCGGCTTCATCCAGTTCCCGGAAGGTGACCATCTGTTGGCTTGGGTCCCCCATTATTGATTGCTGGGCGGGAACTCATTCAGCAAACGGTTCACCAGTCGTTTCAGACGATCCTCAGACCAGCGGCTCTGGCCCTGCTGGCTTTCCTCCCAACCCCGCCAGACCAGCGTGTCATCGGATCGATCGATGATATCCAGCATCAGCACGCTTTGGGTCTGGCTGCCGCCACCACCCAGTCGGACACCGCCGCCCACATTACCGCTGCCCATGCCGATGCTGATGCTTGAGCCGGAGCTGCGGTCACCTCGGCGTGTGGTGGTACGATAGGTGATGAGGAAGTCAGCCTCTTCGGCCGGCACGGACTCATAACCACGGGCTTCCAGTGCATCACTGATCAGTCTCGCCATGCGGCGATCCAGGATTTCACTGTCACCCGCCGGGTCTTCCACTCCTTCCCGTGAGGGTACCTTCCAGGCGAAGGTCTGGTAATCGGAGAAGGCGATGTCCCGGTCATATTCGGTCTGGATCGGGGTAGCACAGGCGGTCAGGCCCACCAGCAAGAGCAAGGCCATGATTTGGCTCGCGCGGTTGGGAATATCTCTTGGGCGCAATGGCATAGTCTCCTCCCGGAGTGTGTAACGGTCCGCAGACATCATGAGTCGGGCGGAAAGTGGTGCAGAATACGATCCACCTGTTGCCGCAGCTGGTCATCCCGGAAGCGCGAGGGCCGGACCTCGCCGGCACGCCACCCCCGCCAGACCAGCTCATTCTGCTGGCGATCCACCACATCGATAATCAGGGTGCCTTCCTGATAACTGCGCTGATCATGGTAATAGATCGGCCCCGGATGATGTCGCCTGGCATGCCAATGGGGATAGTAGGGGTAGCCCGGCCCATAACTCAGGTGAACGCGGACATGGGGGTTGCTAAGCCGTTCCCGCGAAATGGTGTGATAGGTCACCAGTAGATCGGCGTCTTCCGCCGCCACTTCTTCCAGGCCCTTGGCTGTGAGAGTTTGGCGAATGGCATTGGCCATCCGCCGGTCCAGCAGTTCACTGTCCAGCACCGGGTCTTTGACTTGACGCCGGTCGGGATTGGCCCAGGCAAAGGTTTGATAACGCTCGAAATCCACGGATTGGTCATATTCCACCGGGCCGGTACCGGCACAGGCGGTCAGTAGCATGGCCGTGCATACCAGCAGCCAGATACCGAGATGGTGCTTGCCCCGGGCTTGGGATACAGGCTGTTTTATGGAATGGCTGAAGGTAGTATTCATTCGATCCCCCATCTGCGGGATTCCAGAGAGTCTGGTTGATAAGACCCAAGTTTAGCCTGCCGGGTTCCAAATAGGGGGCTATTCATGCTTTATTCCACGGCGCTTCGCCCGCCATCCACCGGTATCACCTGGCCATTGATGTAAGACCCATCCCGGACCAGGAATAAAACCGCGTTTGCGATGTCCTGGGGGTGGCCACTGCGGGCCAGGGGGATGCGGTCCAGGATGGTGTTCTGTGTGGCGGCATCCATGGGCTGCTCCGGCCACAGGATGGCACCGGGGGCGATACCGTTGACCCGAACTGCCGGGGCCAGCTCGCCGGCCAGGCTGCGGGTCAGCATCAGCAGGCCGGCTTTGGCAACGCTATAGATGGGGTGCCGGGCCAGGGGGCGATAGCCATGGATGTCGACAATATTGATGATCTGGCCCTGGCGTGCCGTGAGCGAGGGCGTAGCAGCCTGACTCAGGAAAAAGGGGCCCTTAAGGTTGCTGCCAATCAATTCATCCCAATGGCTCTCCTCGGCTTCTCCCACCGGCGTGGCATAGAAGCTGGAGGCGTTATTCACCAGCAGGTCCAACCCGCCCCATTGTTCGGCCGTCTTGATCAGAGACGGGAAGCCATCGGGCGCCAGCAGATCGGCCTGGGCGGTGACGGCGGAATCCCGGCGGCGGGTATTGAGGGTATCGGCCAGGGTTTCGGCTTCGGTGGCCGAATGGCGGTAGTGGATCACCACGTTCATACCGGCCTGATGCAGGGTTTCGGCAATGGTGGCGCCAATACGTCGGGCGGCGCCGGTGACCAGAGCCGTTTTCCCGCTCAATGAGGGTGTATTATCCTGCATGATTCTTTTTCTCCCGCGCACACGTTCAAGGCAGCCTACAAGCCCATGACTCAACACCGCAATTCATCCGGAGGGGATCCCGGCAGTCTGCCGGAGCCGCCGCCCGAGGCCCTCAAGCACAGCGAAACCCTGCGCCGGAAAATCCTGGAGACCATCGACGCCGAAGGGGGCGTGATTTCCTTCCATCGCTATATGGAAATGGCCCTGTATGAGCCGGGGTTGGGCTATTACAGCGCCGGGGCCCAGAAGTTCGGCGAGGCCGGGGATTTTATCACCGCACCCGAGATGTCATCCCTGTTCAGCCTGTGTCTGGCCGATCAGGCCGCCGAAGTACTGGACCGGCTGGGCGGCGGTGACATTCTGGAGATGGGAGCCGGTTCCGGGGCCATGGCGGCGGCTATTCTGGATCATCTCGCTGCGGAAGGGAAATTGCCGGATCGCTACCTGATCCTGGAGGTCAGCGCCGATTTGCGTGAGCGCCAGGCCCGCACCATCGAGGAACGGGCCCCGGACCTGCTGGAACGGGTGGAGTGGATCGAGGCCCTGCCCGAGCGCTTGCGCGGTGTGGTGCTGGGCAATGAGGTCCTGGATGCCTTGCCGGTGGAGCGGTTTCGGATTCGAGGCGGTGCTGTGCGCCGTCTGGGCGTGGCCCGTCGGGGGCAGGGGCTTGGCTGGCGGGAGATGTCTCATGACCGTGACCTGTCCGACCGGGTGCGTGCTGTGGAATCAGAATTGGGCCGCAAGCTACCGGAAGGCTATGAGTCCGAGCTGGCCGTTTCCCTGCAGGCCCTGGTTGAGGATGTGGGCCGCTGTCTCACACGCGGCGCGGCGGTTTTCATCGACTATGGCCTGCCCCGGCGGGAGTTTTACATGCCGGAGCGCCATCAGGGCACCCTGATGTGCCATTACCGGCACCGCGCCCACCAGGATCCTTTCCTCTATCCCGGCATTCAGGACATTACCGCCTGGGTGGATTTCACCACCGTGGGCGAGGCCGCCCTGGCCTCGGGATGTCAGCTGTTGGGGTTCAGTACCCAGGCTCATTTTCTTCTGGGCGCGGGCATTGATCGTCATATCGGCGGGGTGAGTCCGGAAGATACCCTGGTCCAGCTCAAGCTGGCTCAAGAAGTGAAATTATTGACCCTGCCCGGTGAGATGGGGGAGCGTTTCAAGGTGATGGGCTTTGCCCGGGGGGATGATCTGGACATGAGCGGCTTTCATTTTCGAGATTTGCGGGTTCGTCTCTGATGAAGGAGCTGGAAGCCTATCTGGTGGGCGGGGCAGTTCGGGATCACTTGCTGGGGCTGCCAGCGGGGGACCGCGACTGGGTGGTGGTGGGCGAGACGCCCGAGTCCATGCAGGCCCGTGGCTTCAAGCCCGTGGGCCGGGATTTCCCTGTCTTTCTGCATCCAGAAACCCGGGAGGAGTACGCCCTGGCCCGCACCGAGCGCAAGGTGGGCCGGGGGCACCAGGGCTTTCAGTTTCATGCCAGTCCCACGGTGAGCCTGGAAGAAGACCTGGCCCGGCGGGATCTTACCATCAACGCCATGGCCCAGCGCCCGGACGGGATGCTGGTGGACCCCTACCAGGGACAGGCTGACCTGGCGGAACGTCAGCTGCGCCATGTCTCCGAGGCCTTCCGCGAAGACCCCCTGCGGGTATTGCGCGTGGCCCGTTTTGCCGCCCGTTTCCACCATTTGGGCTTTGAGGTGGCCCCGGAGACCCTGAGTCTGATGCAGTCTATGTCTTCCCCTGAGGAGCTGGGCGCGCTCAGCGCTGAGCGTGTCTGGGCCGAGACGGAACGCGCCTTGGGCGAACCCTCCCCCCAGGTTTATGTCCAAATTCTCAGACAGAGTGGGGCCCTGGCCGTGCTGTTCCCGGAGCTGGACCGCCTGTTTGGCGTGCCCCAGCCCGAAGCCCATCATCCGGAGGTGGATACCGGCGACCATGTGCTGATGGTGCTGGCCCAGTCGGCACAGCTGAGCGAGGACCCACGGGTACGTTTTGCCGCCCTGGTCCATGATCTGGGCAAGGGGCTGACACCCAGGGATCAATGGCCCGCGCATCACGGCCATGAAGCGGCCGGGGAAGAGCAGGTCCGGAGTCTGGCCAAACGCCTGCGGGTGCCCCGGGCCTATGAACGTCTGGGACGGATGAGTGCCCGCTGGCACGCTCACGTCCATCGGGCCTTGGAACTGAAGCCGGCCACAGTGATGAAATTGCTGGAGGGTTGTGACGCCTTTCGCCGGCCCGAGGATTTCGAGCGCTTCCTCATCGCCTGTGAGGCGGATGCCCGGGGGCGGGCAGGTCTGGAAGGTCGTGCCTATCCCCAGGCGGATTGGATACGCGACTGCTGGTCGGCGGCTGCGGCCATCACCGGCAAGGATGTGGACCCGGAGCGCTATCAGGGGCCCCGTTTTGGAGAGGCCTTGAGGCGAATGCGCATCAAGGCCATTGAACAGGTTTTGAGTGCGAGGGAGGGAGCATCATGAGTCTTATTGACAGAAAACCCGAGAACAAACGCTGGATTAGCGTGGCCGTCTTGTTAGTGCTCGCCGGCATGGTGCTTACCGCCTGTGGCGATGATGACGGCCTGGATGAAGGTGATGACGATGACGGCCGGGACCCTGGCGGCGATACCAGTGCCTACAGCGGCCAACTGGCCTGGAGCCATGACGATGGCGGTGAAGGCAGCGGCATCCGCGTCTGGAGCCTGGACGACAGTGAATATATGGCTTCGGTCACTCAGAACGAGAACGGCGATCACCTTGCCCCCGCACTCAGTAGTGACGAAGGGGCGCTGAGCTATACCAGTGAGGCGGAAGCCCTGGGGCCCCATGAATTGAGTCAGGCCCAATATCTGGAACTGCAAAGCGGTGAGCTGGTGGGGGTGCCCTGGGAAATGGGCCAAGGCCGGGTACGGGCCAGTCTCGGCAGTGATATGGATTACTTCGCCAGCGTGGTGTCTTTTGCCGAGCGAGTATATGACGAGGCCTCCGGCGAGCTGGAACGTTATGGTGCGGGGGTCTGGGTGGTGGGTGATGCCAATGCCGACTCCCTGGCTGAAAGCAATGCGCCGGTGTATTGCACCCAGATGGACCCTGATGCGGCGTTGATGATTTTCAATGCGGGTGATGGCCTTTACCGGGTGGCCACCACCGGTGGTAACCCCCAAGCTCTGGCCATCAACCACCCCAGCCTGGAGGTCATCGAGACTGAGCCGGTGGTCGGTGGCCGCTGTGCCTTCAAGTTGGCCAACGATGGCAATCGCCTGTCCTTTATCGGGCAGCTTGAAGATTCCGGTGAGCCTGCGGCATTTGTACACGACCTGGACAGTGGCCAGACCTTGCGGGTGGCTGAGCCGGTGGAAATGGAGTTGGTGGATTGGCAAATGGCGGGCAATGGCAACCAGGGGGTGCTTTTGTTCCGCGGCGAGGACCCATCGGAAGACCTGCAGCAATACTCCCTCCGTACGGTGAATCTGGTCAGCCCCGGGGCGACGACCGAGATCGAGGTCTTTGAAGTTGAGGCGGAGGCGGATATCCAGCCCACCGCAGCCATTTCCGATAACGGTATGGTGATCGCCCGCAGTGGCTATGATGAAGACGGTGTTCACGTGGTGGTCATGGGGGCGAGCGGGGATGAGCCCCGCCGCATCCAGGGCAATGCGGAGACCATGGGCGATGGCATGTTGGGCCTGACCTTCTAGCGTCCTTCGACCAGAAGCAGCCGATCCGGAGCTGCCTCTAAGCCACACAGTAACGTGGCAACATAAAGTAGATTGGGTGGCGGTTATTGAAGACCAAAAAAAGCCGGGGCTGTACCCCGGCTTTTTTCATGCGCGATACCTTCGGTTTATTTCACGTGCTGGTCGAACAGCTTGTAGATCCGACGGTACTGGTCCAGCCAGGCTTCCGGATGCTCGAAGCCATGGGGCTCCAGGGGATACATGGCATTCTCGAAGTCTTCCTTCTCCAGCTCCAGCAGGCGCTGGGTCAGGCGGACCACATCCTGGTAGAAGACATTGTCATCCAGCATCCCGCTGGTAATCAGCAAGGGCCGCTCCAGACCCTCGGCGAACTCGATGGGCGAGCTCTTCTCATAGGCCATGGGATCCACCTGGGGCGTGTTCAGGATGTTGGACGTGTAGGGGTGGTTATAGGCCGCCCAATCACTCACCGGACGCAAGGCGGCGCCGGCGGCGAACAGGGTGGGCTCCCGGAACAGGGCCATGAAGGTCATGAAGCCGCCGTAGGAACCGCCATAGATACCCACCCGGTCCGGGTCCACATTGTATTCATCCACCACCCAGTTTAAGCCATCCACATGGTCTTCCAGTTCCGGGTGGCCCATCTGGCGATAGATGTCGGTGCGCCAGTCCCGACCGTAGCCGGCGGAGGCGCGGTAATCCATGTCCATCACCACATAGCCTTCATGGGCCAGCTTGCTGTGGAACATGAACTCCCGGAAATAATTGGACCAGCCCTGGTGGGCGTTTTGCAGATAGCCGGCACCGTGGACGAAGAAGACCGCCGGGTATTCCTTTTCCGGATCATAATCCGGCGGCAGATACAGGCGAGTATGGATGGGCTCATCCACATGGGAGGAAGGCACCTCCACGAACTTCGGTTCCACCCAGTCCTTTTCCAGGAAGGCATCGGAAACGGTTTCGGTAAGCTGATGGGCGCTGGCCTTGTCACCCACCTCCACGGCATATAATTCGGGCGGACGCATGGCATTGTCATGCAGCACCGCCAGCCGTTCGCCATCGGCGGACAGGGCATAGTCGTTCTGGCCACCCAAGTCGGTGAGCTGCTCCATGTCGCCACCGTTCACCGGCGCCCTAAAGATCTCATAGATGCCCGGGTGAGGGGCGTTGGCACGGAAGTAGAACCAGTCACCGTCCCGGCCCAGCTGGATGTTGTTGACCTTGTAGTTGCCTTCGGTGATGGCCTGGCCCTCCATGGGCGAGCGGGCCACATAGAGATGGCCGAAGCCGCTTTCCTCGGAGACATACCAGAGGCCTTCACCCTCGGGCAGCCAACCGAACTCATTGAAGCTCCAGTTGATCCAGGCCGGGTCGGTGAGCCGATGCCAGGTTTCCATCTCACCGCTGGCGGCATCCACCACCGCGATCCAGCGATCCTTGTTGTCCACGGCCCGCAGCATCACCGCGGCCCGGTTATTGGCTCGATCCCATTCCAGACCGATGACCCGGACATCCCGCTGTTCCGGTGCTTCAAGGGCCTCCTCCACTTCATCGCGGGGCGCGCCATGCTCCACATGCCAGTCAATGGCCTCGGGGCGAAGGTCCGCCAGGGGATCGTCCTGGATGCCCGGCAGTTCGCTCAGGTCCAGGCTGTGACGCTCGCCGTTTTCCAGGTCCAACAGCCACAGCTTCTGGCCCACCGGCGGATTGCTGCCCACGCGGGTGCGTACATCATGGGTTTCCACATAACCGCTTTCGCTGACATAGGCGGGCATGGTGCCGCTGCGGCCCGGGTCCTGCTGGGCGGGTTCCACCACCAGCAGCATCTGGTCACCGCTAGGGGCCAGGCTTTGCATGGGCGTTTGGATGTCGTCACCCAGGTAGTGAATCCGGTGCTGGCGACCCTGGTCACGTTCGGCCACTTCCCGCTCGTGTCGTTTCACGGCCTGTTCGGTTTCCCGTTCCCGATCAAGGGTGATGAACAGACGGGCCTGTTGATCCTTGAGGAAATCGAATTCCTTTTCCTCTTCAAGCGGATCTTTCTCCAGGCGCAGCTCCGCCAGTTGTTCCACCAGGCCGCTTTCCAGGTCGTAGGCGTGGTAGGTCTGGCCCGTGCGCCAGGTCACGCGGAAATCGTCGGCCAGAAAACGGACATCCACCGCCGGTTCGCTGCTACGGGTCAGCTGCCGAGTGGTGCCGTCGTCCAGTTGCTTGACGAAAACATTGCCATCCCGGGCATAGGCCATGCGGCGTTGATTTCGGTCCAGGTCCCCTTCCGGGGCGCCGATTCGGCTCAGCCGTTCGGCCGGTACCTGGCTGATCTCGCCACTGTCCACATCGAGACGATAGTAGTCACGAATCTCCTCGTCTTCCCGTTTTTGCTGGAAGATCACGGTCTGATTGTCTTCTCGCCAATAGGGGGATTCCGGCGGATTTCCCAGCCAATCCGGATGGGCCATGATCCGTTCCAGGGTGATCTCCTCATCGGCCATGGCCTGAAGGGGGGCAAAGCAGAGCAGGAAAAGGATCAGGGCGGCCGTGCCCCGGGTCCAGGGTCGTGGGTTTCGACGTATTGACATGCTGTGTCCTCGTTTTCTCTTGAATCAGGATGATGCGATGGACAGGGCCTGTTCCAGGTCACGCCAAAGGTCGTTCACCTGTTCCAGGCCAATGGATAAACGAATCAGATTGTCCGGGGTATGGCTACCCGGACCTTCAATGGAGGCCCGATGTTCAATCAGGCTCTCCACACCGCCCAGGCTGGTGCCCCGGGTAAACAGTTCCGTGCGGCTGACCACGGCCAGGGCCTTGTCGCTGTCGCCATTGACGGTAAACGATAGCAGACCGCTGCCGCCGGGCAGATAGTGCTTGGCCCGTTCATGGTCCCGGTGGCCGGGATGCATGGGGTGAAAAACCTGCTCCACTGCAGGATGCTCGGCCAGGCGCTCGCTCAAGGTCACCGCCGACGCCGCCTGGGCCCGTACCCGTACCCCGAGACTGGACAGGCTGCGCAGCAGCAGCCAGCAATCGAAGGGTGAGGGCACGGCACCCCCGGCGGTTTGAATGTCTCGGAGCACCTCCGCCAGTGAAAAATCCCGCCCGTGAATTACCGCACCGCCCAGCAGATCACTGTGCCCGCCCAAGAACTTGGTGGTGCTGTGAACCACCAGGTCGATGCCGTGTTTGAGGGGTTGCTGAAAGACTGGGGTGGCCAGGGTGTTGTCGCAGACGGTGATTAGGCCCCTCGACTTGGCCATTCGGGACAATTCGGCCAGGTCGCTGACCCCCTGGAGGGGGTTGGAAGGGGACTCGATCCAGATCATGCGGGTGTTGTCCTGGATGGCGGCCTCAACGGCTGCAGCATCGCAGCTGTTCACCCGGCTGTGGTTCAGCTGCCAGCGAGTGAATAGCTGTTCCAGTTGATGGCGGGTGCCGTGATAGGCATCGTCAGTGACCAGCACATGGTCCCCCGGCTTAAGGCATTGCAACACCGACATGGTGGCGGCACTGCCGGAGGCGAAGGCCAGGGCTTCACTGCCGCCTTCCAGGGCGGCCAGGCAACTTTCCAGGGACTGGCGGGTGGGATTGGACTGGCGGCTGTAGACGTGGCCGCGACGGTATTCCCCGTCCGCATCCCGCTGGAAGGTGGTGCTGGTATGAATCGGAGGTGTAATGGCGCCGGTGGCTGGGTCCACCGAACGGCCCTGGTGAATGGCCAGGGTGTCTGGATGCAGGGGCGCGTGGGACATGCCGGAGGGACTCCTCAGCCAGAAATCGAAGCGCCTCAATCTATCATGAAGTTCAGGGGGATGCCGGGATAGTGCCCTTATCCAGCTGCCAGTTGCTTCTGGTAGTCCTGGGCGGTGAGGGCTATCACTTGGTTTCGGCCCTTCTCCTTGGCCTGGTAGACAGCCTTGTCCGCGATGCGGAAAAGGTCTTCCATGGAAACTTCCCGGCCGTGGGGCCGGGAGGTGACCCCCAGGCTGGCGGTCATGGGAATCCCGGAGGGCTTCAGGGTCTCCACGGCCTGGCGCAGTTCCTCGGCTCGCTGCACGGCATCCTCATGGGTACAGTGGGGCAGGATCAGCATCAATTCCTCACCGCCAAAGCGAACCGCGAAATCCTCGTCCCGGCAGTTATTCTTGAGCATTTCCCCTATCGAGGCCAAGACCTCGTCACCGGTCAGGTGACCATGGGTGTCGTTGATCTCCTTGAAGTGATCCAGATCAATAAGAATCAGGCTTAGGGGGAAGTCGTGGCGATTGGCTTCACTGAAGGCCTTCTTGGCGAACTCGGACAGGGAGTTGCGGTTATACAGGCCGGTGAGCTGGTCGATCATGGCCAGTTCATAGAGATGACGACGCTGAGCCCGGACCTGGTCAAAAAGCTGTTTGTTGGAAATCAGGTTGCTTACCCGGGCCACCACCTCTTCCTCGATGACCGGTTTGGAGATGAAGTCGTTGACTCCCAGGCGGAACAATTCCATACGGCGGGTGATGTCGTCCATGCCGGAGACTGCCAGGATGGGAACACGGGCCTTGTCGGGGAATTTTTCCCGGATACGGCTGACCAGCCCCATCCCGCTCATCTCGCCTTCCACCAGGATGTCGCTGATCACCAAGTCATAGGCATGCCGTCCAAAGGCCTCGTAGGCATCCGTGGCACTGGTGTAATGGTCCACTTCCAGGCCCAGCCGCTCGAGGATCTTGAGCATCACATGGGCTACCACGGAACTGTCTTCAACGTAGAGAACCCGCCCGGAGATCCTTTGCTCATCTTCCTCCACGAAGCGGGCGGCCTGATTGAACAGTTCTTCAATATCGGTTTTGGAGTGAATATCCGTGGCGCCGGCCTCGAAGGCCTTCATGCGGGCGGCCTTGTCCTCGGTGGAGGTCAGAAGAATCAGGGGGACATGCCGCCCACGACGGGTCTTGCGGGCCAGGCGGCAGAATTCGATACCATCCGTGTCGGGCAAGGTCAGGGAGACGCAGACCAGATCCACCCGGCGGCGTTTGAGCTCTTCCAGGCCTTCCTCGCCCGTGGCCACCATGATGGGTTCATGGCCGGCCTTGAGCACCAGCTTATGCCACAGTGCCCGGAAGACCTTGGAATGGTCCACCACTAGGATGTTCATCCTGCCGTTCCCCCCGAAACTTGCCACATTAATGAAATACCGTGCATGGATTGACCCATAATACGCCGATCCGACCTGCTATCGTTGCCGTTGATCCCGCTATCATGGCCGTTCAGTGCTCGCCAGTCCCCTCCCGTGCCCGACGAGCAGTAATGATTCAACATATTTGGGTTCCTACGCATTGTAACGGCTCTGAAAGCGTGAATCATGAACCGTCGGCATTTCGCCGGCTTTCATCCCGAATGCGTCGAAATTCGTTGTCTTCTGCCCAGTTGGGAAAGGTCTCACTGTTGGCCAGTTCGTAGCCCACTCGCCACAGCAGCCGGGTGTCCTGGGCTAGGCCGGAGAGATCCCAGTCCGGGTCGTATTCATCCGCCGGTTGGTGATAGCGGTTTTCCTGGTAATCGGCTTGCCTGGCACGCCCGTATTCCTCACCGCCTTCCACATGGTCGATGCCCGGGTTGGGATATAGCACCGGCACTCCTTTGCGGGCCAGATTGAAGTGGTCCGAACGGAAGAAATAACCCCGTTCCGGATGGGGCTCCGGGCGTAGATGGCGGTCTTGTTCCTCGGCTGTCGCCGCCAGCCATTGATCCAGCTCCGAATTGCCATACCCCACCACGGTGACGTCCCGGGTCGGGCCATAGAAGTTCATGCTGTCCAGGTTGATTCCCGCGACGGTGCTTTCCAGGGGGAAGACCGGGTTCTCGGCATAATAACGGGAGCCCAGCAGGCCCTGCTCCTCGGCGGTGACCCACAGGAAGACAATGCTTCGGTCGGGGGCCTGCTCCATTTCCGAGAACGCCCGGGCCAGTTCCAGTACGGCGGCGGAGCCGCTGGCATTGTCAACCGCGCCGTTATAGATCACATCCTCGTCGTCGGGGTCCACACCCAGATGATCCCAGTGGGCGGTATAGATGATGGTTTCCTCGGGGCGCTTCTCGCCGGGCAGGTAGGCAATCACATTCTCGGATTCGGAGTGCTGGAAGCGGTTGTTCAATTCGATGCTGGCCCAGCCATCCAAGGAATGGCCGGCGAATTCCGGTTCCAGGGAAGCGGCCTTCATGGTGTCCAGATCCAGACCCTGGGCGTTAAAAAGGGATTCGGCACTGCCCTGGCTGATCCAGCCTTCCATTTTCAGAGTTGGCTGATCGTCTTCCTGGGCCAGGTAAAGCTGCGGCCCGGACCAGCTGCCGCTGACCACTGACCAGCCGTATCCGGCGGCATCGTCTTCGTGAATCAGTAGGGCACCTTCGGCACCTTGCCGGGCCGCCTCTTCGAATTTGTAGGTCCAGCGCCCGTAATAAGTCATGGTGTTGCCATCAAACAGGGCCTCATCGCCGGTGGCAAAACCCGGATCGTTGACCAGCATCACCACGGTCTTGCCCGTGACATCCATATCTTCGTAATCATTCCAGTCATATTCCGGGGCCACGATGCCATAACCCACGAAGATCAGATCGCTGTCTTCCAGGCGGACCGTCTCTTCCTGACGGGGGCTCCAGGCCATCATGTCCTGGCCGTATTCCAGGCTTTTCTCCTCGGCCGCTTGGTCCAGCCTGATGTCCAGTCGGGGTTGTTGAGTCAGAGTGGTCTCCACCATGGGGACAGTCTGGGTGTAGCGACCCTGGTTTCCGGGGGATAGCAGCAGGCCTTCCAGTTCGCGGGTCAGATAGGCCACCGTATTCTGACCGCCTTCGGTGCCGGGTGCACGCCCCTGAAAGTCATCCGAAGAAAGTATCCGGATGTGTTCATGGAGTGCCTCTTCGGAGATGATGGGCGTTTCCGGCCCCGCTTCCTGGCTCTGGCAGGCTGAAATGACCGACAGGGCCGCCATTATCAGCAATGGCGTCAGGCGCCCCGGAGGCCTGCCGTGGGAATTGCGGGATGCGGTGGCGGATGTAGTGGCTTGCTGCGTCATGCGGGCCCCCTTCAATGGTCC
Source organism: Natronospira proteinivora (assembly GCF_024170465.1). Taxonomy (NCBI): domain Bacteria; kingdom Pseudomonadati; phylum Pseudomonadota; class Gammaproteobacteria; order Natronospirales; family Natronospiraceae; genus Natronospira; species Natronospira proteinivora. The sequence goes on from NZ_JALJYF010000002.1 coordinate 1,138,499, forward strand.
GGCGACGATGGAGATGCCATGCCGGGTAATGGTTTGTTCCAAAAAGACTTCCAGTCTATCTCCCCGATACGTGAATGGCGATTGCAGGCTGTCCATCAGTCCGGGTTTTGATACCGCTGATCATTGATGGGGCCCGGGGCTTGACCGTTAACGTTTTTATGCGGCATGGTGATATTGGGCCAGTCTCTTTATCCTGCTACCAATCCCTGGGGGTTGCCATGCACATTCAGACCGATACGTTTTCCCCATCAGCCTTGCTGATTGCGCTGGCCGCTGCCTTTAGCTTGTCCATGCTGAGCTTCCCCATGACGGTCTCCGCGGAGCCGGATGAAGAGGAACAGGAAGAGGGGCAGCGTCCACCACCCAGTTCCGGTACCGATCTGGGTAGCTATCGCGTCGGTTCCCCCGGTTCCTCCTCCAGCCTTGGGCGGATGGACCGCGAACAGATGCAGATGGAAGATATGGAGTTCGAGGGCGGTGGTTTCGATCGAAGCGGTTTTTCCCTGGAACCCGAATTCGGCTCTTCCGGCATGACCATGGAATTGGATATCCGGCCCACGCGGGAGGAAGATCGTTCCGATCGCCGGGTGATCGATGAAGAGCCTTCGTCCACGGCTGACGATATCCGCCGTGGTCTGGTTGAGAATCAGGATCTCAAGCCGCTGCGCATTGAAGCACCCCGTTATCCTACTCGGGCCTATCGTTCCAATATCGAAGGCTTTGCCTTGGTGAGTTTCGTTGTGGATGAGTATGGCGAGACCCGAGAGGTACGGGTGGTGGATTCCAGTCCAGGTGACATCTTTGATCGCAGCGCCAAGGAAGCCGTGGAAAGCTGGCGCTTTGAGCCGCGTGTGGTGGACGGGCGTCCGGTGTCCACCGAAGTGACGGAAGTGATCGATTTCGAAATGGATCGTTGACCGCGCCGGCGGTTTACGCCTGCCAGATATTCAACCTTGATGCCGGAGCGGGCTTTCCCGCTCCGGTTTTTTTTATTGTCGGACTTGCTTGCAGGCCTCTGCTACATTGGTTGGGCAGTAATCCGAAGTTCATGACAAGAAGGGCGCATCGTTCATGTCGGCAAAGACCCTGATACTCGCAACCCTGTTGGCTGTGACGCTCCTGTTTCTCACTCTGGGGCTTGCCAATCCAGCTTGGTGGTGGGCCACGTTGGCCCTGATTCCCCTCTATCTGATTGCCATTCACGACTTGTACCAGCGCCGCAAGACACTATTGCGCAATTTCCCCATACTGGGTCATGGCCGATACCTGATCGAAGACTTCCGGCATCATTTTCGCCAGTACCTGATTGAATCGGATCGGGATGGCCATCCCTTCACCCATGAGCAGCGGGCTCTGGTCTATCGCCGTGCCAAGGACGTCAATGATGTACTGCCCTTCGGCACCATTCAGAACGTTTATGGCTCCGACTACGACTGGCTAAATCATTCCATGCAGCCCAAGCCGGTTCAGCATACCGAGCCGCGTGTGCGTATTGGCGGGGTAGATTGTTTGCGGCCTTATGAGGCCTCCCACTTGAATATCTCCGCCTTGAGTTTCGGCAGTCTGTCCGACCGCGCCATCATTGCCCTCAATCGGGGGGCGGCCAAGGGCGGCTTTTACCACAACACCGGCGAGGGCGGCTTGAGCCCTCACCATCGGAAAGGCGACGGTGATCTGGTCTGGAATATCGGCAGTGGCTATTTTTCCTGCCGCCGCGAGGATGGCCGCTTCGATCCGGATCAGTTTCGGGATAAGGCCTGCACCGAGCAGGTGCGCATGATCGAGCTCAAGCTTTCCCAGGGCGCCAAACCTGGTGGTGGTGGCATTCTGCCGGCCTCCAAGCTGACCCGGGAGTTGGCCGAGACCCGAGGTGTGCCCATGGGGGAGGATGTGTTGTCGCCGGCGGCCCATTCTGAATTTTCCAGCCCCGTGGGCCTGCTGGAATTCATTGCCCGCCTGCGGGAGCTGAGCGATGGCCGCCCGGTGGGCATGAAGCTTTGCCTGGGGCGTCGGGTGGAGTTCATGGCCGTGGTCAAGGCCATGATCGAAACCGGCATAAAGCCGGATTTCATCACCATCGACGGCAGCGAAGGCGGCACCGGCGCAGCCTCACTGGAGCTATCCAATTCGGTGGGTGTGCCCCTGCGGGATGCCCTGGTATTTGTCCATAACACCTTGGTGGGCGCGGGTCTGCGAGATGAGATCCGCTTGGTCGCCAGCGGCAAGGTGATCTCGGCCTTCGATATTGCCCGCAACCTGGCCCTGGGGGCGGATCTTTGCAATTCGGCCCGCGGCATGATGTTCGCCCTGGGCTGCATTCAGGCCCGCAAGTGCGAAACCAATCGCTGTCCCACCGGGGTGGCCACCCAGGATCCCATGCGGGTGAATGGTATTTCGGTGCCCGACAAGGCCGAGCGGGTGTATCGCTATCATCAAAACACCATCAAGCATTTGATGGAGTTGATGGCGGTGACGGGCCTGGAACATCCGGGTGATTTCCGTCCCGAGCTGTTCCATCATCGCTTGAACGAACGTCAGGTCATCAGCTATCAGGATTTTTATCCCTGGCTGGAACCGGAGGCTCTATGTAATGGTGCAGCCGATGTCCCGGAGTGGTATGCCGAGCCCTGGCAGCGGGCGAAAGCGGATAGCTTCGTCTGTTTCTGATTCACGGCCATCGATATATGGGCAGCCCGAACGAAGCCAAAGCCAGCTCACCACCACTGTTTTAATTCAGGAGGATCGAGTGCGTAGGGACCTTGGCGAGTGGCCCTGACATGGATGTCGCGCCCAGCCCTGGCCAACCCCATGAAAACCAAAAAAATGCCCTCACCGGCAGGGCCGGGGAGGGCATTGAGTCAGGCCACATTGGGCCGGGATCTTATTCGTCCAGGAAGGAACGCAGCTGTTCCGAGCGGGTGGGATGGCGCAGCTTGCGCAGGGCCTTGGCCTCGATCTGACGAATCCGCTCCCGGGTGACATCGAACTGCTTGCCCACTTCCTCGAGGGTGTGGTCGGTGTTCATGTCGATGCCGAAGCGCATCCGCAGGACCTTGGCTTCCCGTGGCGTCAGACCCGCCAGCACATTGCCGGTGGCCTGGCGCAGACCGAAAGCGGTGGCTGAATCCACCGGGCTGATCACGGTGATGTCCTCAATGAAGTCGCCCAGATGGGAGTCTTCATCATCGCCAATGGGAGTTTCCATGGAGATGGGTTCCTTGGCGATCTTCATCACCTTGCGGACCTTCTCCTCCGGCATTTCCATGCGTTCGGCCAGCTCATCCGGCTGGGGCTCACGGCCCATCTCCTGCAGCATTTGCCGGGAGATGCGGTTGAGCTTGTTGATGGTCTCGATCATATGCACCGGGATCCGGATGGTCCGGGCCTGGTCCGCGATGGAGCGGGTGATGGCCTGGCGGATCCACCAGGTGGCATAGGTGGAGAACTTGTAGCCCCGGCGGTATTCGAACTTGTCCACGGCCTTCATCAGGCCGATATTGCCTTCCTGGATCAGGTCCAGGAACTGTAGGCCCCGGTTGGTGTACTTCTTGGCAATGGAAATCACCAGCCGCAGATTGGCCTCCACCATTTCCTTCTTGGCCCGGCGGGCTTTGGCCTCGCCGATGGACATGCGCCGATTGATTTCCTTGATCTCGGCGATGGGCAGGTGGTTTTCCGTTTCCAACTCCTTGAGCATGTCCTTGACCCGGATGATTTCATCCCGATGGCGATTCAGGCCGGAGGACCACTTGCGCTTGGCACGGATCTGGCGATCCAGCCATTCGCTGGAGGTTTCATTGTCCGGGAAGCACTTGATGAACTCCTTGCGGGGCATGCCGGCCTGTTTGACGCAGATCCGCATGATTTCCCGTTCCAGCTTGCGGATAGCGGTCATCACTTCCCGCAGCTCGGCGGAAGCCCGGTTCACGAAGCGGACATTGAGCTTGAAGGACAAAAAGCACTGGGCGGCCTTATTGACCAGCTCTTTGCTCTTTTCATCGTCGAAGCCGTTTTTCTTAAGGGCACGCAGGGCCTTGTCGTGGGCCCGTCGCAGGGCGGTCATGCGCTTTTCGACTTCTTCCGGGTCGGGGCCGGTGTCCTGCGGCTCCTCATCGTCTTCTTCTTCCGGCTGGGCCTGGACTTCCTCTTCCATGGTTTCCGGGTCCCGGAAACCGGTGAGCACGTCCGGCAGGCGGACTTCCCCTTCCTGAACTGCCGCAAATTCCGCCAGCAGCAAGCCGGCCGAGCGGGGGAAGCGGGCCAGGGATTCCAGCGACTCGTTGAGGCCTTCTTCGATGCGCTTGGCGATCTTGATCTCGCCTTCACGGGTCAGCAATTCCACCGAGCCCATTTCCCGCATGTACATGCGAACCGGGTCGGTGGTGCGACCGAATTCATTGTCCACCGCGGCCAGGGCAGCAGCAGCCTCCTCGGCAGCATCCTCGTCCGGTGACACGGCCGCATCCGACATCAGGAGCTGGTCAGAGTCGGGCGCCACTTCGTGCACCGCGATGCCCATATCGTTGATCATATTGATGATGTCTTCCACCTGCTCCGGATCGACGATGTCGTCCGGCAGTGCATCATTCACTTCGGCATAGGTCAGAAACCCCTTTTCCTTGCCGACGGCGATCAATCGTTTGAGCTGCTTCTTGCGATCCTGTGCCATAGTCCGGTACTGTTTGAGTTCGTGGACGGAGTCTCACTGAGCGCTTTTCGCGGACAGTGAAACAGACCAGTATATCGGTGGATGCCGAATCTTTCCAGTTTCAGCAGGCTTCCTGCTTTGTTCCCGACAGGGGTTCAGGCAGCTAGCGAGTCCGCAAGTTCCCGCTATCCCTCCTGTTTTTCCAGTTTTAGTCGTGCTTGGTGTAATTCCCGCATTTCCTGCTTCTCGGCCTGGTTCAGCTCGGTTTCGGCTGCCTTGCGGTTCAATGCGTCCAAACGGGCCTCAATGGCATGGGGGCCGGTCAATCGCTGGATGATTTCCGCCAGATGCCGACCCAGGGTTTCCTGGTCCCCGGGAATCTCACTGCCCGCCAGGCGTTCCAAGTGGGGGTGTTCCGGTTGATCTCGCCATCGTTCCAGTAGCGTGGCCGTGGTGATGTCCGGTTCATTCTGGCCGGCTTCCAGCAAGGCCGCCAATGTCTCCGCCCCCTTGACGTCCAGGGCCGCCACCTCGCCGGTCTGGGGGATATGCGCGGCCAGCCGGGGGTGCTGCAACACCAGGGCAATGGCCTCTCGAACCGGTGTCATCCGGGGTTTGGGCGACGGCGCCCGGGTCCGCCTTGGCCCCTTGGGCTTGGGTGCCGCTTCGGCCTGGCTGGTGCCGCGCGCGGTCCCGGCTTGGGGGGCCGGTTTGCTTGTCTCCAGCATGGCGGTCCAGCGGACCGGATCCAGGCCGGCGGCATCGGCCAGTTCATCCGAGAGCAGGGTTCGATAGACACCGTCTTCCACCTTGCTCAGCAGTGGCCGAGCCCGGGCCACCAGGCCCGCTCGCCCCTCGGCACTGCCCAGATCCAGCCCCTCGCTCAGGCCCTGGCGCAGAAAGCGTGACAGGGTCATGGCCGATTCCACTCGGCGGGTAAAGGCCTCCGCGCCTTCCTGGCGCACCATGGTATCCGGGTCTTCCCCCTCGGGCAGGAAGAGAAAACGCATTTCCCGTCCCGATCGCAGGGTGGGCAGGGCGTTTTCCAGGGCCCGCCAGGCTGCCCGCCGACCGGCATCGTCCCCGTCGAAGCAGCAGACCACCTCGCGGGTCACACGAAAGGCCTTGTTCAGGTGATCCGGGGTGGCGGCGGTGCCCAGGGTGGCGGTGGCCCATCGAATCCCCGCCTCGGCCAGGGCGATGACATCCATATAGCCTTCCACCACCAGCAGGCGCGGAATGTGACGCAGGGCGGTGCGGGCCTCGTAGAGCCCGTATAGCTCATGGCCCTTGTGGAACAGCGGGTGTTCCGGGCTGTTGAGGTATTTGGGCTTGCCATTACCGATGATCCGTCCGCCGAAGGCGATGGTGCGACCGCGGTTATCCCGGATGGGAAACATGATCCGGCCGCGAAAGCGGTCGTAAATCCGGCCCTTGTCACTCTTGATGAACATGCCCGTTTTGAGCAGGGCATCCCGCTGGCCCTGATCCCGGGCGCTGTCCATCAGACCGCTCCACTGATCGGGCGCAAAGCCCAGGCCGAAGTCCGCCGCGGTTTTGCCCGAAAGCCCCCGCCCCTTGAGGTATTGCTTGGCGCTGTCGGATTGACGCAATTGGGTCTGAAAATAGCGGTCCGCATGGTCCAAGGCATCGCGCAGGGCACCATCCGGATCGGGGCGGTGGCTGGGCCCGTCATCGGGAACCTCCAAGCCGCTCCGGTCCGCTAATTCTTTCACCGCCTCTCGAAAATCCTGGTGTTCGAACTCCATCAAGAAGCTGATGGCGGTGCCGTGGGCGCCGCAACCGAAGCAGTGGTAGAACTGCTTCTCGGGGGAGACATAGAAGGAGGGGGTCTTTTCGCTGTGAAAGGGGCAGCAGGCGGCAAATTCGCGCCCCTTTTTTTTGAGCGGCACACGGCTGTCGATCAGATCGACAATGTCCACCCGGTCCAGAAGGTCATCAATGAATTGCTGGGGAATCCTCGCCATCTGCCCTTGTTACCTTTTGCATGCGGCGGGTCCTTAGACAGGCCCAATGGCCAGGCCACCGCTACCAGACAGACAGGATAGTCGAAATTTTCCGGTGGGGGAGAGCAGTCGGGGCGGATGCCATCCGCCGGGCCCGGCAAGGCGGAGACGCTTAAGCCAGGCGGGCCTTCACCTGCTGGCTGACCGCACCCATGTCGGCACGGCCCTGAATCTTGGGCTTGAGCAGGCCCATGACCTTGCCCATGTCCTTCATGGACTCGGCGCCGGATTCGCTGATGGCCTGATCCACCAGCTTGCCCAGCTCGGCCTCGCCGAGCTGCTCGGGAAGGTAGTCTTCCAGCACCGTGATTTCAGCGGCTTCCTGGTCGGCCAGGTCGTCACGGCCCCCTTCCCGGTACTGCTTTACCGAATCCCGCCGCTGCTTGACCATCTTTTCCACCACGGCCGTGACACCGGTTTCATCCAGGTCCACGCGCTCATCCACTTCCTTCTGCTTGATGGCAGCGGAGAGCATGCGCAACAGAGTCAACCGCTCACGGTCCTTGTTCCGCATGGCGGTCTTGATGTCATCCTGGATGCGCTCGCGAAGACTCATGATGTCCGGGCCGTGTGATTGCAGGGTCTGGGCAGCAGGCCGGCCGTCAGGCCGCGTCTTTAGTAAGGACGCTGACGGCGTGTCTTTTCGCGGGACAGCTTTTTCATATGCCGTTTCACCGCTGCCGCCCGCTTGCGCTTGCGTTCCTGGGTCGGCTTTTCATAGTGCTCGCGACGACGCACTTCAGTCAGCACACCGGCCTTTTCACAGGAGCGCTTGAAGCGGCGCAGGGCCACCTCAAAGGGTTCGTTCTCTTTAACGCGTACGCTGGGCATGTAAACTCTCACCTCTGATTCGAAGTTTCCTGGCTCGCCGTTGATTTGCCCACAGGGCAAAATCCGGACGCCGCCGGGGAAAGGCGCGCAATTTTATAACCATTGGCGAGGCATTGCAATGCGGGTGTTGGGAATAGAAACCTCCTGCGACGAAACCGGGGTCGCCGTGTATGACAGTGAGCAGGGCCTGATGGCCCATGCCCTCCACAGTCAGGTGGATGCCCATGCTGTCTATGGGGGAGTGGTGCCGGAAATCGCTTCCCGGGATCACATCCGCAAGCTCTCTCCCCTGGTGGATCAGGCCCTGGCCGAGTCCGGCAGTGCTGCGGGCCAGATTGATGGGGTGGCCTATACGGCCGGGCCCGGCCTGATGGGAGCGCTGCTGGTTGGCGCCAGTTTCGGCCGCTCCCTGGCCTGGGCCTGGGATGTGCCGGCGGTGGGGGTGCATCACATGGAGGGCCATTTGTTGGCGCCTCTGCTGGAATCCCCGGCGCCGGATTTTCCCTTTCTGGCCTTGTTGGTCTCCGGCGGGCATTCCATGCTGGTGGCGGTGCACGGCCTGGGTCGCTATCAGACCCTGGGGCAATCTATTGATGATGCCGCGGGGGAAGCCTTCGACAAGACCGCCAAGCTGCTGGGCTTGCCCTATCCCGGCGGGCCGGCCCTGGCGAAACTGGCCGAGGATGGAGATCCGGGGCATTTCAATTTCCCCCGCCCCCTGACCCGCCGGCCCGGCCTGGATTTTAGTTTCAGCGGTCTCAAGACGGCCGTGGCCTACGCCCTGCGGGACAGTGAGGAACGACCCGGCCTGAAGGCCGACATGGCCCGGGATTTCGAGGATGCCGTGGTGGAGACCTTGACCCTGAAGTGTCGCCGGGCCCTCAAGCAGACGGGACTGGACCGTCTGGTGGTGGCTGGCGGTGTGGGGGCCAATCAGCGCCTGCGAGATCGACTGGGCGAAATGGCTCGGGAGCAGTCGGTGGATTTGCACTTTCCCCGGCTGGAGTTCTGCACCGATAATGGCGCCATGATTGCCTTTGCCGGCTATTGCCGATTACAGGGTGGTGAGTCGCTGACCCCGGAAATTTCGGCCCGGGCCCGCTGGCCCCTGGATGAATTGCTGCCACCGGCCGCCTGAACAGTTGAGGAGTTTCAATGGATACCGTTTATATTCGCGGCCTCAAGGCCCGAACCGTGGTGGGCATTTTTGAATGGGAACGGCGTCTCCCCCAGGATGTGATTCTCGATATCGAGATGTCGGCGGACGTGCGCACTGCCGCAGCCAGTGATGCCATTGCCGATGCCCTGAATTACAAGGAAGTCTGCAAGGCCGTCAAGGCGCATGTGGAAGCCAGTGAGTACCAGCTGGTGGAGACCCTGGCCGAATCCATTACCCGTCTCATCGTGCTGGAGTTCGATGTGCCCCGGGTATCGCTGGTCCTCAACAAGAAGGGCGCGTTGACTGATGCGGCCGATGTGGGCATACGCATTGAGCGTGGTCGCGAGGATTATGCGGATGTGAGCCAGGCGGAGGCGAGCTGATGGCGGAGGTATTGGTTGGTGTGGGCAGCAATATCGAGCCGCAACGGCATGTGGCTTCGGCGCTGGGGGCCCTGGCTGATCAATTCGGTCCGGTTCAGGCCTCTCCGGCCTATCAATCCCGTGCGGTGGGGTTTGACGGGGATGATTTCATTAATCTGGTGGTGCGTTTCGATTCCAGCTTGTCCCCCTTGGCGCTGTCCCAGGCTTTGCATCAGATCGAGCAGGATTGTGGTCGTCAACGGGGTAGCGAACGCTTTGCCCCACGGGTGATCGATCTGGATATCCTGATGGTGGGGGATTATGTCAGTGATCCCGGTGAGCAACCGGAGCTGCCCCGGGGGGAGATTCTGCACTACGCTTTTGTATTAAGACCGTTGGCCGAGCTGGCCCCGGATAGGGTGCACCCGGTGGCGAATTGCCGCTGCGACGCTTTGTGGGCGGAGCTTCGGGCCATCATCGACAAGGGGGATCTTCGTCCCATCAGCTTGGCGTTGCCCGATGGAGTTGAAAGCCTGTGACTTTTGAGTCCTCCAATCCTTGTTGCAAGGCCTGCCCCTTCAGGGGGGTGTCAATAGTGGGGCTTTTGTTGCTTGCGGGCTTGCTGCTGTCGGCTTGCCTGGACGATCTGGGAGATGAGTTCAATGACCGCCAATCCCGGGCCTTTGAGCGGGCCCAAGACGCTTTTACTTGTTCTACCCGGGGGCAGAATCGACAGGTTCAGCAGGTGATGGCGGATTGGTATTTGTATGTGGAGCAGATGCCAAGCGTTGATCCGGATCACCTTGGATCGCCCCAGGCGGTGCTTGATGCTCTCCAGGTTAATCCGCCGGATCGTTTTTCATTCCTGGCGGACCGGGAAAGCCGGGAGCGATTCACCGAAGCGGGCGAACAGGTGGGGATCGGTGTTCAGTCGATTTTAGTGGCTGAGCCGGACGATTACCGCGTGGTGGACGTTTTTAAAGGCAGCCCTGCTGCTGAGGCGGGCATGGCACGCGGCGATCGCCTGTTGGAGATCAACGGGCAAAGCGTGGCGTCCTGGTTTAATCAGGGGCGATTGGGAGCGGCATTCGGTCCCGAGGAAGAGGGATTACTGGTTGAGCTGACGGTGGAGCGGCCGGATGGCTCGGTCTATGAGCTGGCCTTGGAGAAAGCCCTCTTTGAGGTGGATCCGGCACCGGAGCCGGTGCTGCTGGAACTGGACGATGGCCAGACCGCGGCATACATGCTGTTTCGCAATTTCATTCTCCCCGCAGAGGATCGCTTCGAAGCCATCTTCTCGGACTTGCGGGACGCCGAGGTGGATGAGCTGATCCTGGATATGCGCTACAACGGGGGCGGTCGCCTGTCCGTGGCCGAAAACCTGGCCAGTCGAATTGCCGGTGATGAATGGGCGGGGGAGACCTTTGTCAGCTTGCGACACAATGAAGCTCGCAGTGATCAAGATTTCACCCGTACCCTGGAATCCGGCCTGACTTCCCTGGATCTGGAGCGCCTGGTGGTGATTGCCACGGGACGAACCGCCTCGGCCAGCGAATTGATCATCAATGGTTTGCGGCCTTTTATTGATGTGGATGTTATTGGTGACCGGACCTTTGGCAAGCCGGTGGGGTCCTACGGGTTCGGTGTTTGTGACCTGCTGCTTTTTCCCACGGCCTTTTCCATGCTCAATGCCCAGGAGGAAGGGGCGTATTTTGATGGTCTGGATACCACCTGTGCGGCATCCGACGGGATTGAACAGCCCCTGGGTTCGCCTGAGGAAGCCTCACTGGCCCAAGCCTTGCATTTTGTCCAGACCGGGCAGTGTGAAATGGAAACCCAGTACATGGCCCGGCAGCGTTTTAGCGAAAGCCATCGACCGCAAATTCAAGGACCGGAAGGCTGGGACCCGGCGACCATGGGCATCCGCTAGGTCAGTATGGCCCGCGGCGAATTCGGCCCTGCTCCATATCAAATCATGAGGTTGTTTCATGCGGCAGACCCTGCTCTCCTTGGCGGCGCTGCTTTTCTCCACCCTGCTGCTTCTGCTGGGTAGTGGCCTGCTGGGCACATTGCTCAGTCTCAAGATGGGCATGGCCGGTTTTGCCGATCCGGTGATCGGCCTGATCATGGGGGGCTTTTATGCTGGCATGATGCTGGGCGGGATCGTCTGTTACCGCATCGTGCATCAGGTGGGGCATATCCGGGCCTTTGCCGCCTTTGCCGCGATCAGCTGCGCGGTCATCATGATCCACGGTCTCTTTCTGGACCCCTGGGTCTGGTTTGTTCTGCGGGTGCTTAATGGCATCAGCATGATGGGCATGTTCATTGTGATTGAAAGTTGGCTCAATGAGCGGGCCGATCCAGGGATTCGCGGCCGGGTGTTTTCCTTTTACATGGTCATCAGTTTCCTGGGCCTGGGCTTGGGGCAGTTCCTGCTGAACCTGGCCGATGTGGAGGGTCTGGAGCTGTATTTCGTGGCCGGATTGCTCTTTGCCCTCTGCCTGGTGCCCATTGCCCTCAGCCGCACGGTGCATCCCCAGAGCCCGCACGGTGTGCGTACCCGCTTGCGGCACCTCATCCGACTGGCGCCTTTCGGTGTTTCCGGTTGTTTTGTGGCCGGCATGATTTTCGGGGCCTTTTATGCCTTGGGGGCGGTGTATGCCACCAATATCGGATTGTCTACGGCCGGGGTGTCTCTGCTGATGGGGGTGGCGGTGTTGTCCGGTCTGGTCCTGCAATGGCCGGTGGGACATGTCTCGGATTTCTATGACCGTTTGAATGTGCTCACCATTCTGGTGGCGGTGGTGGGTGTGGTAGCCCTGGCTCTGGCCTTGCTGGGGGAGACGGGCATGTTGCCGCTGCTGATCCTGGCAGGATTGTTCGGGGGCGTGGGGGCGACGGTGTATCCGGTGGCTGTGGCCCATGTCACCGACTATGTCAGTCAGCAACAGTTGGTTTCCACCAGCGCCACCTTGATCAAGACCTATGGCGTGGGAGCGACGCTGGGGCCGCTGGGCGCGGCGGTGTTGATGGCCTTGCTGGGGCCGGAGGGCCTGTTCCTGTTTATTGCCCTGGTGTGCGCCATTGCCGCCACGGTCACAGGCTTGCGCCGGCGTCCGGCCACGGTGGCGGTGGAGGATCAGGACCCCTTTGTGGCCATGCCCCGAACCGGTTCCACCCTGATCTCGGAAATGGACCCGCGTACCGAATCGGATGAGGAAGACCCTCTGGAGGAGACGGAACAGGCCGGCGCGCCGGAGACCCAGCCCTCCGAATCCAGGCGCTGAATCAACTGGAGGTGGACGCGAGGGTTTGTTCCACTGTGAGTATCCGGCGTCAGGCCCGCATCTGCGGGCCAAAACGTTTTGGGCCATCCGCCCGCAAGGTAGCTGCCGGTCCCGCCAGGTAATCGGACAGGGCCTGGCGGTTTTCTACCTGATAGCTCACTATCTGCAGGATCCAGCCATCCTCGGTTTTTTCTTCATCCTTTAGCTCACCACTAGCTATGAGCTGGAATGCCCGGCAGGGGTTGGGTGCCCAGTTCATCGCTGTCGAAGTCGTCCACGGCGATGATCTCGGTCACCAGGGCGTCATAGTCCAGCAGCTGTTTTTCGGCCTCTCTACTGATCACGCTCAGCTCGGCCGCCTTGCGGTATTGATCGGCGGTGGGGGCGTGATCGATCTTGCCGGCCTTGACCGCTTCCCGCACTTGCTTGTCCAGGGGTTCCATGGTCTCGGCCTGCTTGAGCGCCTTTTCCAGCAGCCCGATGGCGGTGTCTTCACCGCCCCGGAAAACAATCTCGGTTAGCCGGTCCCGGCTGGGGCCGTCGCTTATCAGCCGTTCGGCGATCTCATTGCCCAGGGCATCGCTGGGAGCGGAGAAACTGCGGCCCCGAGGAAAGACCAGCCAGCGCAAAAGCCCCGGCACAAGACGCCCGGGGAAATTGCGAAGCAGGCTGTGGAGCTGCTCCTGAAGCTTGTAGAGCAGGTCCCGGCAAGCCCATTCCACGAAGGGCAGGTCTTCCTTTGGTCGTCCCAGGTCTTCGTAGCGCTTGAGCACCATGGAGGCCAGGTACATGTAACTGAGCATGTCGCCCAGACGGGCGGAGATGCGCTCACGCTTCTTGAGCGAGCCACCCAGGGTCAGCATGGCGAAGTCTGCCATCAGGGCAAAGGCGGCGCTGAAGCGGGCAATATGCTGATAGTAGCGGCGGGTCGGTCCCTTGGGTGCTGCCGTACCTCGGGCCCGGCTCAGGCCCAGCCAAAGGGAGCGGACGGCGTTGCCCATGGTGAAACCCAGATGCCCGAACAGGGCCTGGTCATATTCCCGCACGGCCTTGGCCGGGTCGGTTTCCCCGGCGGCATGAATCTGAGGCAGGACCCAGGGATGACAGCGCATGGCGCCCTGGCCAAAGATGATCATGTTGCGGGTCAGGATGTTGGCTCCTTCCACGGTGATGGCAATGGGGATGCTCTGATAGCCCCGGGCCAGGCTGTTGCGTGGGCCCATGCAGATGCCCTTGCCGGCCTGAATATCCATGGCATCGTTGCCCACCACCCGGGCCATTTCGGTGATGTGATACTTCATGATGGCGCCGGCCACCGGCGGTTCCTCGCCCTCGCTGATGGCGGTGGCGGTGACCCGCCGGGCGGCCTCCATGGTCCAACCAAACCCGCCCATGCGGGCCAGCACCTCGGCAATACCCTCGAAGCGGCCGATGGGCATGCCGAACTGACGGCGAACTCGGGCATAGGCGCCGGTGGCGGCGATGCCGGCCAGGGAAGCGCCGGCGGTGTTGGAAGGCAGGGAGATGGCCCGGCCCGCGGACAGGCATTCCATCAGCATGCGCCAGCCCTGGCCGGCCATGGCCGGGCCGCCGATGATGAAGTCCAGGGGGATGAAGACATCCTCGCCCTCGGTGGGCCCGTTCTGGAAGGGGATGTTGAGCGGGAAATGGCGCCGTCCAGTGGTGACCCCGGGCAGGTCGGTGGGGACCAGGGCGGCGGTGATGCCGTAATCCTTTTCATCCCCCATCAGCCCGTCGGGATCCAGTAGGCGAAAGGCCAGGCCCAGCACCGTGGCCACCGGCGCCAGGGTGATGTAGCGCTTCTGCCAGTTCAGGCGGATACCAGTGACGGTCTCGCCCTGCCATTCTCCCTTGCAGACCACGCCGGTGTCGGTCAGGGAGGCGGCATCGGAGCCGTTGCGCGGCCCAGTCAGGCCAAAGCAGGGGATCTCATCGCCGCGGGCCAGTCGCGGGAGATAGTGGTTTTTCTGTTCATCGGTGCCGTATTTCTCCAGCAGCTCACCGGGCCCCAGGGAGTTGGGGACTGCGATCAGGGAGGCGGCCGTAGGGCTGCAACCGGCCACCCGGGTGAGCACTTCGGACTGGGCCAGGGCCGAGAATTCCAGGCCGCCATAGGCCTTGGGAATGATCATGGCGAAAAAGCCCTTTTCCTTGATAAAGCGCCAGGCCTCGGGCGGCAGGTCGGCCCATTCATGGGTGATTCGCCACTCATCCAGCATGCCGCAGAGTTCATTGACCGGCCCATCCAGAAAGGCCTGTTCCTCTTCGCTGAGTTGGCTCTTGGGGAGTTTGAGCAGCTCTTTCCATTGCGGCCGGCCGGAGAACAGTTCCCCCTCCCACCAGACCGTGCCTGCTTCCAGGGCTTCCCGTTCCGTATCCGACATCTCCGGCATGACCCGCCGGAAACCGGCCAGGGCCGGGCGGCTGATCAGGGCCCGGCGCAGGGGGGCGATGTTGAGCAGCCCGGCCGCCAGCAAAAATATCCCCCAGCTAATGACCAGACCCACACCGGCTTGCGCGGTGATCAGCTGAGCCGCGGTATAGGCCACCAGCACGCCACCCAGGACAAGGGTCGCGGTGATCAGGCCGGCGCCACGGTAAAGCAAAATGAATGTCAGGGTGATGAGAAGCAGGCAGGTAATGGCAGTCAGCACGGTATTTCTCCTGCGGGTCGGGAAAGGGGACCGATTCCGGCTATGGTTAAGCCACATCGGTACTGCTTTAAAGGGCGATAAGCGGCCGCCCGTTCAGAGCTCACTATAGTTTGGCCCGGTGGGGGAGGAAAGCCCTGTGGTGGCAAGCCCTCGTAGACCGGGTACAAGCGGGATTTGGTGTATATGTCGAAGGCGGCAGGGTCGAGTGCCTCGTCTGGTCTACTAGGTTTGCGCGGGTTCCTCCGGTATATTCTGATCTTTTTCCTCCGGGAAGGACTATGAATCAGCGTTCGGGACGGCATCGTGACCAGGACTATTCAGCCTATCTGGCTACAGCCCGGCGGGCCGTGGCGGCAGCAGCCCGGGTAATGGCGGACGCGGTCCAGGGCCCCCGGGACGTTCGCATCAAGGCCGATCAGACACCGGTGACCGAGGTGGATCTGGCGGCCGAGCGTGCCATTGTCAAAGTGATTGCCGAGGATTGGCCTGCGCACGCCATCTGGAGCGAGGAGCAAGGGGCAGGGGATCTGGCCGCCGAATGGCTGTGGTTGATTGATCCCCTGGATGGGACCCGCAGCTTTATCCGGGGGACGCCCTTCTTTTCCACCCAGGTGGCCTTGATGCACCGGGGGCGATTGGTGCTGGGTGTTTCCCATGCACCGGGTTTTTCCGAAACCGCCTGGGCCATGCAGGGGGGCGGGGCCTTTCTCAATGATGAGCCCATTTCGGTGAGCGAGACAGGAGGCTTGCGGGATGCCACCCTGTCCACCGGCAATCTGGCAAGCCTGGCGGCCCGGCCCCGTGCCTGGGCGGATTTCGGACGTCTGGTGAGTCAGGTGGAGCGAATCCGGGGTTATGGTGATTTTTGTCACTATCATCTGCTGGCCCGCGGCGCCCTGGATGCGGTGCTGGAATCGGATGTGAATATTCTGGATGTGGCCGCTTTGGCGGTCATTGTGGAAGAGGCCGGTGGCCGTATGACTCAGTTGGATGGACAGCCGTTGGGTCTGGGCAGCCGGGATGTTCTTGCCAGTAACCGGCGGCTGCACGACACTCTGCGCCGCCGGTTGCCATGGGATGGAAAGGACCAATGACAAGACTGCCCATCTTTCAGGTCGATGCCTTCAGTGATCAGGTCTTCGCCGGTAATCCGGCGGCCGTGGTGCCGCTGCCGTCCTGGCTGCCGGAGGTAACACTTCAAGCCATCGCGGCGGAGAACAATCTCTCCGAAACCGCCTTTGTCATGGCGGATGGTCATCGTTGGCAGATCCGCTGGTTTACCCCCTCCCGGGAGGTGGATCTCTGCGGGCATGCCACCCTGGCCTCGGCCTGGGTAATCCAGCAGGAGTTCGGCTTGCAGGGCCAGGCCATTGAATTCGACTCGGCCTCCGGCCCCTTGACGGTCAGCAATGATGAAGCCGGCCGACTGGTACTGGACTTCCCGTCGCGTCCCCCGGTGCCGGCCGATACCGCGTTGCGGGCCGAATTGACCCAGGCACTGGGGGAGGAGCCGGAAGTCGTGATGCAGGCTACCGATGTGTTGGCGGTGTATCGCCAGATCGAGAGCATTCAGCGCATGCAGCCGGATATGGCCGCCATGGCGGCGCTTGACGCGCGCGGGGTGATTGTTACCGCACCGGGGCGGGGCTGCGATTTCGTCTCCCGCTTCTTTGCCCCCAAGGTGGGGGTGCCGGAGGATCCGGTGACCGGTTCGGCCCACTGTACCCTGATTCCCTACTGGGCCAAGCGCCTGGAGGTAACCCGCCTGCACGCCCGGCAGGTTTCCAAGCGGGGCGGGGAGCTGTTCTGCCGGGCCCTGGGGGATCGGGTCCAGATTGCCGGTCATGCCAGCCTTTACATGAGCGGGGTCATTCAGCTGCCGGATGAGACCTAAAGAGGCTTAGTCGGCGCTCAGTCGCATCACCGGCCAGGCCCGCTCACGGGCAATGGCTGCCAGTGCAGGGTCGGGGTTGACCGCTACCGGGTGGCCGACTGCCTCCAACAGGGGCAGGTCATTGTGGGAGTCGGAATAAAAGCAGGCTTCCGCCAGTGATTCGGTCTGCCCGTTCAGCCAGTCCCTGAGTCGAATCAGCTTACCGTCCTGAAAACAGGGTGTGCCGCTGACCTCGCCGGTGAATTGCCCCGCCTGGACCTCCGGTTCTGTCGCCAGTAGATGATTGATTCCGAAAAGCTGGGCAATGGGTTCGGTGACGAAGCGGTTGGTGGCGGTAATGATCAGCGGTGTCTCTCCCTGCTCACGGTGGTGGTCCACAAGCTTTAGGGCATCCGCGCCGATACGCGGCATGATTTGCTCTTCCAGAAAGTCGTTGCGCCAGCTTTCCAGCAGGTCCCGAGGATGTTCGGCCAGGGGTTGAAGGGCGAAGCGCAGAAATTCTCGGATATCCAGATCACCGGTCTTGTAGCGCTCATAAAAGCGATCATTCTCCCGGCGGTACCAATCCCCATCCACCAAGCCCCGGGCAATCAGAAATTCCCCCCAGAGATAATCGCTATCGCCGTCCAGCAGGGTATTGTCCAGATCAAACAAGGCCAGCTTCATGGTATCCGGGCTCCGCCGTGAAAGGGGCGACATTGTCAACGATCTCCGTGCTGCTGTCATGGGGGCGGGGCCGGTGACAGGGCAAGGATTCCAGCGCCGAAGGCAGGGAATCGCCCTTCGCCCATTGCCCCGCCTGCTCCGCTGTGGAAGAATCACTGTCATACGGAACCCTAGGGGTTCCCCTGACTTACGGAGTCTTATCGTGATTGATCGCGACGGATTCCGGCCCAATGTCGGCATTATCCTTTGCAACGATGTGGGCCGGGTGTTCTGGGCGCGCAGGATCAACCATACCGGGTGGCAGTTCCCTCAAGGGGGTATCCAGCAAGGCGAAAAACCGCACGATGCGTTGTATCGCGAACTGGAAGAGGAAGTCGGTTTGCGGCCGGAGGATGTGTCGGAACTGGGACGTACCCGGGGATGGTTGCGCTACCGCCTGCCTCGCCGCTTCATACGGCGTCACCAGACGCCCGTGTGTATCGGCCAGAAGCAGATCTGGTTTCTGCTGCGACTGGTGGCCAGTGAATCCCGTGTCGATTTGCAATTGAGCCACCATCCCGAGTTTGATGCCTGGCGCTGGGTGGATTGGTGGACCCCCCTGGAGGGCGTGGTCTTCTTCAAGCGACGGGTCTATGAGCGCGCCCTGCAGGAGCTGGCGCCCATGGCCTTTCCCGAAGGCCGGGCCCCGGCCCCGCCCGAGGGGGTCAAGCCCCTTCCGCGGCGGGCCCGGGGTGGGCGGGGGGCATAATGACTCGCGCTTCCAATTGGGAATAATTCTCATTATCATGTGCATTCTCGATTTCGTAATGCACTTGGAGAATGGTTTATGTCTGTCCGAACCACGGCCTTTGTGGCCGCATTGACCTGTTTGATGGCGCTTCCGCCGCTTTCCCAGTCGGTTTTCGCGGACGATGGGGAAGAGGTGGTGGTGTATTCCGCGCGCCAGGAACACCTGATCAAGCCTCTGTTCGATCGTTATGAAGCCGAGACCGGGGTTCGAGTTCGCTATACCACCGGCGATGCCGGTCAGCTCCTGCAACGCATTGCTTCGGAAGGACGACGCACGCGGGCCGATCTGCTGCTGACCGTGGATGCCGGTAATCTCTGGCAGGCCGCGGATCGGGACCTGCTTGCCCCCGTTGAATCCGCGATGCTGGAGGATAATATTCCGGACCACCTGCGGGACCCCGAGGGACAGTGGTCTGGCCTTTCCCTGCGGGTGCGCACCATGGTTTATCACCCGGATCGTGTGGACCCGGAAGAGCTGAGCAGCTATGCGGATCTGGCTGATGAGCGTTGGGAAGGGCGGCTTTGTCTTCGAAGCTCGCGCAAGGTCTACAATCAGTCGCTGGTGGCCATTCTGATCGAGGAGCACGGCGCCGAGCGAACCGAGGAAATCGTGCGCGGCTGGGTGGATAATCTCGCCGCCGATCCCTTTTCCAGTGATACCCAGGTGATGGAAGCGATACTCGCCGGGCAGTGCGATGTGGGTCTGGTGAACAGTTATTATTACGGCCGCTTGCTGGATCAGGATTCGGATCTGCCACTGGAGATCTTCTGGGCCAATCAGGATGAGAACGGGGTGCATGTGAATATTTCCGGGGGGGGTGTGACCCGTCATGCTGGTAACCCCGAAGGTGCCCGGGCCCTGCTGGAGTGGATGAGTGAGCAAGAAGCCCAGGCGATGATGGGGCGGATGAACTTCGAATATCCGGCCAACCCCGACGTGGCGCCGGATCCGCTGGTGTCCTCCTGGGGGACGTTCAAGCAGAACGATATCAATGTCCGCCAGTCCGGGGCCCGCCAGCGGGAAGCGGTCATGCTCATGGATCGAGCGGGTTATCGCTAAGGCATGCCAAACCGGGGCCCAACAGCCGTAGTGGAAGGTATTGCCCGGCGTTGGGCCCGCCGACGCCCGCTGTCCGGTACCGTTTTAGCCTGGCTGATCGCGTTGCCGGTCCTGTTGCCGCTCTTGCTGGTCAGCGCCAGTCTGTTCGCGGCGGAAACCGAGGTATGGGTGCATCTACGCGAGCAGGTTCTGGCGGAGGTCATCATCAACACCCTCTGGCTGGTGGCGGGTGTGGCGGTGGGGACCGCTTTGCTGGGCACGGCCCTGGCCTGGTTGGTGGCCACCTGTGAATTTCCCGGCCGTCGCTTCTTTGCCTGGGCCTTGTTGCTGCCCATGGCGGTGCCGGCCTATGTGATGGCCTTCGTTCTGATCGGCCAGCTGGAGTATGCCGGTCCCGTGCAGACGGCTCTGAGGGCCTGGTGGGGTGAGGACGCCGGTCTGCTCCCCATTCGCTCCCGTGGCGGGGTGATGATTGCTCTGGTGCTGGTGCTCTATCCCTATGTCTATCTGATTGCTCGAAATGCCTTCACCACCCAGGGAGCCCGGGCCCTGGAAGTGGCCCGCTCATTGGGGTTGTCTCCCTGGGCCGGCTTTTTTCGGGTGGCACTGCCGCTGGCTCGTCCCTGGATCGCGGCCGGGGTGATGCTGGCCATGATGGAAACCCTCGCGGATTTCGGCACCGTGGCGGCCTTCAATTACGAAACCTTTACTACCGCAATATACAAGGCTTGGTACGACCTCCAGTCCATTGAGGCGGCCATGCAGCTTTCCTCCATTTTGGTAGTGGTGGTGCTGCTGGTCCTGGTGCTGGAGCAGCTTTCCCGGCGCCGGACCCGCTACACCGGGACCGGTGCCGGTGTGCCGCGGCGGTTTCCCCTGCGTGGCTGGCATCGTGCCGTTGCCACCGGCCTTTGTGGTCTGACCCTGATGCTGGCCTTTGTCATCCCGGCCATTCAGTTGCTGTTCTGGGCCGCGGGCAATTTGGGTGATCTTGATCATCGCTACTGGGGGCTGGCGGGCCGCTCGGTGGGCCTGGCCGGCATGACAGCCATGCTGGCGGTGACCCTGGGCTTGCTTCTGGCCTATGCCACGCGGCGATCCACCGGGCTCTGGGCCACCATGGGTGCCCGTGTCGCCACGGTCGGTTACGCGGTGCCCGGCCCGGTGTTGGCGGTGGGCTTGTCGCTGCCGCTGATCTGGGTGAGTGGCTGGCTGCAGGCGGGGGCTGACTGGATGCTGGGTGAGGACGCCATCATCATCGCCCTGCAGGGGACCGTACTGGGGCTGGTGGCCGCCTATATAGGGCGTTTCCTGGCCGTTGCCCATAACCCCGTCCAGGCCAATCTGATGCGGGTTTCCCATACCCTGGATGATGCCGCTCGTGGCATGGGGCTGGGGCCGCTGGGGGTTATTAGCCGGGTGCATTTCCCCCTGGTCCGGGGTGGCTTGTTGACGGGGGCCATTCTGGTTTTCGTGGATGTCATGAAGGAAATGCCCATCACGCTGATGTTGAGGCCCTTCGGCTGGGAAACATTGGCCTTGCGCATTTATGAAATGACGGCCGAGGGCCATTGGGAGCGGGCCGCCCTGCCGGCCGTGGCCCTGGTGCTGGTGGGGCTGATACCGGTTATCATGCTTACCCGGCGTCTGGATGCCCCCTCAGGGCCGTCCCACAAGCCGCTTCCTCAATCAGCCCGCGAGGCCGTTCATGCTGCTTGAACTGGAACAGCTGCGATTGTCTTATGGCGACCATGAAGTCCTGCGGGGGCTCACCTTGCACCTGACTCGGGGGCAGATTGGTTGCCTGCTGGGGCCCAGCGGCTGTGGCAAGACCACCGTCCTTCGCGCCATTGCCGGTTTCGAGCCGGTGGACAGTGGCGAGGTGCGGATTGATAACCGGGTGTTCAGTCAGCCCGGGCGGACGGTACCGCCGGAACAGCGTGATATTCGCATCGTCTTTCAGGACTACGCTCTCTTTCCCCATTTGAATGCCCGGGACAATGTGGCCTTCGGCCTGCGCGAAGGACGCAAGGCGGATCGGCGGGCACAGGCCGAGGAAATGCTGTCCGCCGTCGGCTTGGCCGACGCCGTCCGGGCCCAGCCCCATGAGTTGTCCGGCGGACAACAACAGCGGGTCGCGCTGGCGCGCGCACTGGTGGCCCGCCCGCGATTGATCCTGCTGGACGAGCCCTTTTCGAATCTGGATGTGGAGCTTCGGGAGCGGCTGGGCATCGAGGTCCGTTCCCTGCTCAAGGCCTTCGGCGCCACCGCCCTGATGGTGACCCATGACCAGCAGGAAGCCTTCGCGGTAGCGGACGAGGTGGGGGTCATGAATGAGGGGACCCTGCAGCAGTGGGATCGGCCCTATAACCTCTATCATCGCCCCGCCAACCGATTTGTTGCCGACTTTGTCGGCCAGGGGGTCCTGATTCCAGGCAGGGTGGCCGAGCCGGGCAAGGTGGACATCGAGCTGGGCCGTCTGGAAGGGCGCTTGATCACCGATGTTCGACCGGGCACCGATGTGGATGTGTTATTGCGGCCCGACGACATCATTCATGACGATGATGCCCCCATGACGGCCGAGGTTCGCTACAAGGTCTTTCGGGGGGCCGAGATTCTTTATACCTTGCGCCTGGATAGCGGTGACCGGGTCCTGGCCCTGGTACCCAGTCACCACGACCACCGCATTGGTGAACAGATCGGCATTCGCCTGGACACCGAGCATATCGTAGCCTTTCCCCGTGGCGAGGCCCGCGGCGAATACTGTCCCACCGAACTGTTCAGCTAGCCTATCCCGGCGGGTGTTCAGACCCGCGATGCCTTTCCTTCCTGGTTCCAGCTTGGCCCTGATTGTCATTGGGAGGGTGGTTCTGACTCGCAATAGAAAAGAATAATTCCAAAACACCACTACCTCTATTGCAAACGATAACCGTTCTCATTTACATTACCACCTCCGATCGCGGGCGCCCCCGATTTCACGCATCGTTGCTTCGTTCAAAAAGGAGTTTTTCATGTCTCGTCTTGTCCCTGCCTGCAGCCTGGCTGCAGCCGTCACCCTGGCCTTGAGCACAAGTGGCCTTGCCGCTGAAGAAGCCGCTGCCGACTGGGAAATCGATACGCGGATTCTGGACCGCATCAGTATCACCGGCAGCCGCGATGACGTTCGCGAGATTCCCGGTTCCGCCCATGTCATTGGCGAGGACGAGTTGGACCAGACCGGTTATGCTGATCCCCATCGGATTCTGCGGAGTGTCCCCGGTGTCTATATTCATGAGGAAGAGGGTTTTGGGCTCTTTCCTCATGTCTCCATTCGCGGTTCCCGTCTGGAGCGGGCTGGCCGCATTACCCTGATGGAGGACGGGGTGCTGGCCGCACCGGCGCCCTATAGCGCACCGGCCGCTTATGTCAGCCCCAATATGGGGCGCATGCGCCAGGTGGAGGTGCGCAAAGGCTCCAGCGCCATCCAATACGGACCCTACACCACCTCCGGTGCAATCAATATGCTCACCGCGCCGGTGCCGGAGTCGTTCCAGGCCGATGCCCAGTTGCTGTTCGGCAGCCACGGCGGTTCTCGTCATTCGGTGACGGTGGGTGACCGCCAGGGCAGTCTCGGCTGGTTGCTGGAGGGCTGGGAGTCCGGCAGTGACGGCTTCAAGCAGTTGGATGTGCCCCAGCGCCAGGATAACCGCATGCCAGATCCCAATACTGGCTTCGAGCAGCAGGACCTGATGGGCAAGCTGCAGTTTCGGCCCAACGGCACCGACCGCTATCAGGAGTGGGAGCTGAGCTTCTCCACCCAGGACCGGACCATCGACGACACCTATCTCGGCCTTACCCAGGAAGATTTCCAGGGTCAGCCTTACCGTCGCTACAGTGGCTCGGCCCAGGACGAGATCAACACCGAACATCGCAAGGTCGCTCTGACCCACTTCATCGAGCTGGGCAACGCCGACTTCACCACCACGCTTTATGATCATGACACTGCCCGGAACTGGTACAAGCTCCATGAGGTGTGGGATGGTCAAGGCCAACCCGATTATGTGGGCATCAGCAGCATCCTCGATGATCCGGACAGCCATGCTGGTGAAATGGACTGGATTCGCGGCTCCGGTGGCGATGCCCGGGGCAATGTCCGTGCCAATAACCGCAGTTACTATTCCCGCGGTATTCAGACCACCTTGTCGAGCCGTTTTAACACTGGCGAGTGGAGCCACCAGCTGGAGGTGGGCCTGCGCTACCACCAGGACGAGGAGGATCGCCTCCAGTGGCAGGACAGCTATAGCAATGAAAACCACATGTTGCGACTGCTGGCCCCTGGCAGCGATCCCGGTATTGAATCGGGAATCCCGGGTAGTACCACCAACCGGGTGACCGAGGCCACCGCCCTGGCTTTCCATGTGCAAAACCGCATGCGGCGTGGCGACTGGACTCTGATCCCAGGGGTGCGCTTCGAGGACATCGAAATCGAGCGGACCGATTTCCGCGAGGGGGACAATCCCAGCCGGGAGGAGATCACCAGCCAGCGCAAGGGGGAATACAGCGTGGTGATGCCCGGTTTCGGGGCGGTCTATCGCCATAGCCCCCAGCTGAGCAGTTTCCTGGGTATTCATCGGGGCTTTTCCCCGTCCGGCGCCTCGCCGGGTGTGGATGAAGAACGCTCCATGAACTACGAAACGGGCCTGCGTTACCAGAACAACGGCCTGAGTCTGGAGCTCATCGGCTTTCTCACCGCCTTCGAGAACATGGTGGGCACCTGCACTGCCGCCAGTGGCGCCGACTGTGAAGTCGGCGAGCAGTTCAATGGGGGGGAAGTGGATGTGCTGGGCCTGGAAGTTCTGGGTCGTTATGACCTGGCCCGCTTGTCCGATACCCGTCTATCCCTGCCGCTGGAAGTGGCCTATACCCGGACAGAGGCGGAATTCAAGGAATCCTTTGTCAGCGGCTTCAGCGAATGGGGTGATGTCCAGCGCGGCGACGAGTTGCCGCAGATTCCCAGCGATCAGCTCAATATCAGCTTGAGTGTCATCAGTGGCGACTGGCTGCTGCGGGCGGGCGCCAATTACGTGGCCGAAACCCGCGCCACTGCAGGTTCCGGGCCCATTCCTGATGAGGACCGCATCGATGACCGTTGGCTGTTCGATATCTCCGGCGAATACCGGGTTGCCGACAGTGTCCGCCTGTTTGGCAGCGTGGAAAATCTCAGTGACGAGACCTATGTGGCCGCACGCCGGCCGGCCGGGCTGCGGCCCGGGATGCCGCGCACCGTCTGGGCGGGTGTGAAATTGGACTTCTAGGCCCCGGGCGGGGCGGTCTCTGGCCGCCCCGCCTTGTTTGTAGTTGACAATCATTCTCATTCGCGATTATGCTGACATTGTCACGTTTTGGAGTGTTTCGCCATGTATGTCTGCGTTTGCAATGCGGTGACTGATCGAGCCATCCTCAAGGCCATCGACGCCGGAGCCCACAGCCTTGATTCGCTGGTGGACGAATTGGCGGTGACCACAGCCTGTGGCAGTTGTGAGCAGGCTGTGCGCGATCACCTGGCCAGCCGCCTGGCAGCGTTGGGGCATGCAGACTGGCTTGAGCCCGCCATGGCCTGATGGCTGCGGTTTTTCCCCTCATTGCCTGATAAGCCTTCCCCGCCTTTCCCACCTTCGCTAGACTGAACGAAATCGGGTAATGGTCGGTCCGAGCCCCTACCCGGTATTTGTCTTCCCCTCAAGGAGTCGTTCATGAAAGGCGATGCCAAGATCGTTCAGCATCTTAATGTGATCCTCAAGAACGAGTTGACCGCAATTAACCAGTATTTTCTCCATGCCCGCATCCTCAAGGACTGGGGTTTGACCCGTCTCGGGAAAGTGGAATACGAAGAGTCCATCGATGAGATGAAGCATGCGGATCGACTCATCGAGCGCATCCTCTTTCTGGAGGGGCTGCCCAACCTGCAGGATCTGGGCAAACTGATGATCGGCGAGGATGTGCGGGAAATCCTGGAATGTGATCTGAAGCTGGAGCTGGATGGCCACCAGGATCTACGCGAGGCGGTGGTCTATGCCGAATCCATTGGCGATTATCCTTCCCGGGACCTGCTAAGCGACATACTCCGGGACGAGGAGGAGCATGTGGATTTCCTCGAAACCCAGCTGGGTCTGATCGAGAAAATGGGCAAGGAGAACTATATCCAGTCCCAGACCGAGTGAGGCCTGGACCGTCGCACCGACTGGATTCATTAGAATGGCTTGATCACAGCGAGCAGGACAATGCCCACCAGGGCAATGGCCGGTGCCTCGTTAAACCAGCGCAGAAAGCGGTCTGAATGGGGCATTCGATCCTCTCGGAACAGGCGGTTCAACCTCAGACAATAGGCGTGAAAGGCGATCAATCCGGCCACCAGGACCAGCTTGGCATGTAGCCAGGCGGGCATGGGCCACCAATACAAGGCCACCAGCAGCAAACCGCTGATTAGCGTCAGGCCTGCACCGATGGTCATGATCAGCCACAAGCGCCATTCCATGGTTTCAAAGCGTTCCCGCGAGGGCCGATCTTCGGCGGCTCGATGATAGATGTAGAGGCGAGGTAGATAGAACAGGCCAGCGAACCAGGTCACCATGAAAATGATGTGAAAAGCCTTGAGCGTCAACATTTAGGGGTTCCTCGCAGGTGTTATTCTCTGGATTGGCCGACTGTAAGATACCAGAACCCACCAGGCGCCGGATGAGCGCGGAGTCGAAAACGGATGAGCCAGGAGAGTCT
This sequence comes from Natronospira proteinivora, assembly GCF_024170465.1. Classification (NCBI taxonomy): domain Bacteria; kingdom Pseudomonadati; phylum Pseudomonadota; class Gammaproteobacteria; order Natronospirales; family Natronospiraceae; genus Natronospira; species Natronospira proteinivora. Next base: position 1,164,650 of record NZ_JALJYF010000002.1, read on the forward strand.
CGTTGTCAAGGCCCATCGGCCCTGGCGTTATAGAATCATCATTGCCTTGCTGTTTGCGGCGGCCCTCGCTGCGGTGGCCTATGCTTATGTGCGCGGCCTGAATGACGGTGGCTATTTCCACGGTGAATCCCAGGCCCGAATGGAGCGTCTGGAACAATCGCTGGAAGAGTCCCGGGAAATGGAGCGGGCACTCGGGAATCAGGTGGCCGTGCTGGAGCGGGCGCAGGAAGTGGACCAGGCGGCCCGGGAGACACTGCGGCAGGAAGTCATGACATTGCAGGACGAGATCCACGGCCTTCGGGAGGAATTGGCATTCTATCGGGGAATCGTGTCCCCCGAGGATGGTCAGAGCGGGCTCCAGATTCAGGATTTTGCCATTCATACCCAGGCGGAACCCCGGACCTATCGATATAGTCTGACGCTGATTCAGGCGCTGAGTCACGACCGGCAGGTGGAGGGTCAGGTCAGTGTCGAAATTCATGGCCGCCAGGATGGGGAGGCCCGGGTTCTGTCGCTGGAGGAGATTGCCAGCAGCGGTAACAAGGCATTTTCTTTTCGCTATTTCCAGCACCTGGATGGTCGACTTGAATTGCCGGCGGATTTTGAGCCGGTTGAGGTTCTGGTAACCGCTTCCCAGGAAGGGCGCAGTGACGGTAATCTGGAAGAACGCTTTGAGTGGCCGGAGTCGGAGGGATAGACTGTAGCGACACGTCGAGGTCATCGGGGCCCAACAGGCCCGATGATCAACCACTGACATAGATCCGATTGGAGGCAGACCCTGGCATGTGGGGCAGCGGCAGCAAGAAAAAGAGCACGAAAAACGCAAAAATTGAGACCCTGGTGGGGCGAAATACCGAGATCACCGGTGACGTCCATTTTGAGGGCGGTATGCATGTGGAAGGGACCGTTCGCGGCAATGTCCATGCGGAGGACGAAAGCTGTGTGATCAGTGTCAGCCAGCATGGCGTGATCGAAGGCGATGTAAAGGTCCCGCATATCAGCCTGGATGGTACCGTGACCGGTGACGTCTATGCCCGGGAGCGGGTGGAGCTAGCGCCCCATGCGAAGGTGAATGGTGATGTTTACTACAATCTGATCCAAATGGCTGCCGGCGCCAGCGTGAACGGAAAGATGGTTCACAAGCCGGCAGAGCAGCCCTTGCTGCTCGAAAAGGGGCAGACGGGCACACGCCCCGGCAGCGGGGGTGGAAGTGGTGATCGGAGCGAGCGCAATGATCGTGGTGACCGGGCAGGTCAGCCGGGTCGTTTCGAGGCGGGCAAGCCGGGTTCCTAGTCCTGCTGCAGTCTGCTTGGTTCGCAGTCATGGTGCCCGCTAATCCTGGTGCTTGCCCGGGCCTGTTACAATGATGGCAAGATCCAAATACGCAGCGATGCGAAGGTGTTTAGCCAATGAGTACCCAGACCTATGTGCCCGACGCAGTGGAAGAAAACGCGGGTGTTCCGGATCCGCTGGTGTTCACCGATGCCGCGGCCCGCAAGGTCCGCGAGCTGATCCAGGAAGAAGCCAATGACCAGCTCAAACTGCGGGTGTTTATCACCGGCGGCGGGTGCTCCGGATTCCAGTATGGCTTTACTTTTGATGAGGAGACCGGTGAGGGCGATACCGAGATCCAGAATGAGGGGGTGACCCTGGTGGTAGACCCCATGAGCGTCCAGTACCTTATGGGTGCTGAGATCGATTACAGCGAGGGACTGGAGGGGGCGCAATTTGTTATACGCAACCCCAACGCCTCGACGACCTGTGGTTGTGGCTCCTCCTTTTCCGTTTAGCCATATGACTGGGTTCCACGCACCTGATTCCTTGCGGTCTGGCCGTTTAAGGGTATTCGTGTGGGGCTTGGTTCTTGAATAAGGGCGCCGTCGGTGCCCTTTTTTATGCCTAAGAAAAATGCCTGTGCCGGCTCGGCAACCAGGGACTCATGAAGGGGATCCATGCGGCCACTGATCGATAATGTGCGAGACATGCTCCCGCCTCGACCTGGTGAGAGGGTGTTGGCCGCCGTGGACCTGGGTTCCAACAGTTTTCACCTGATCGTGGCTTGTCTGCGCGGGCATGACCTCCATGTGGTGGACCGGATCAAGGCCACCGTTCGCCTGCGCAGTGGTCTCACGGATGAGGGGGATTTGTCTTCCGAAGCCCGTAGCCGGGCCCTGGCCTGCCTGGCCCGTTTTGGCGAGCGACTCAAGGGCATGGATTCCACACAGGTACGGGCAGTGGGCACCGATGCCCTGCGCCGGGCTGCCGACCAGCAGGATTTCCTTGAAGCCGCCGAAAACGCCCTTGGCCACCCCATCGAGGTGATTTCCGGTTACGAGGAAGCGCGTCTCATTTATGCCGGGGCCACACCGGATGCCACGGAGGGCGGCGGGCGACGCCTGGTTCTTGATATCGGCGGCGGTAGTACCGAAATCATCCTGGGTGCCGGCAGCCGGCCGGACCGGCTTGAATCACTGGGCGTAGGGTCGGTGTCCCTGACGGAGCGCTGTTTTGAGGGGCTCAAGGTCACAGAGGGGAATATGGACCGGGCCCTTTCCCTGGCGCGTGGCGAACTTTCGGGAGTGGCTCCTCGTTATTGTCAGTTAGGCTGGGAGACGGCGTTAGGGGCATCGGGAACCATTCGTTCCATTGCCGAGCTTAGCACTGGACGTGGCTGGAGTGATGAGGGTATTACGCTCAAGTCCCTTAAAAAGTTGCGGGCCGAGTTGATCCAATTCGGTACGCCGCGAGCATCCAATTTCCCTGAGCTGAATCCCGACCGGGTGGCGATTTTGCCGGGTGGGGTGGCCATTCTTCAGGCCGTATTCGAGGTCATGGCGGTGGAGCGAATGCAGCTTGCACCGGGGGCCTTGCGGGAAGGATTACTTGACGACATGGCCGGGCGCATTCGCAACAAGGATGTTCGCCATAGAACCGTTACCGCCATGATGCAGCGCCACCGCCTGGACCGGGCCCATGGCCGAGCGGTAGCGGAGACGGCGGCCATGGCCTGGGACGCGGTTGCCCCGTCCTGGGGGCTGGACGAGCGCCCCGAGACTCGGAATTTCCTGGTTTGGGCTGCTTCTCTGCATGAGATTGGTCTGTCCATTTCCCACAACCAGCATCATCGCCATGGGGCTTATGTGCTCGCCAATGCAGATATGGCCGGTTTTTCCAGAGACGACCAGGCCATGCTGGCGGTTCTCGCCCGTCTGCAGAGAAAGAAGCTTTCACGACGTCACATGGAGTCCATTGCGCCGCGCCATCGTCCTTATTGCCTGAGATTGGCCGCATTGCTGCGGGTTGCCATTGCCTTGCATCGCGGCAGGGATAAGGGCCCCGCCATTCAATTCAAGGCCTCGGATGAGAAAGGTTGGCAGTTGGTATTGCCCCAGGGCTGGTTGGACGAACACCCCCTGCTGTCGGATGATCTGAGCCAGGAAGTGGCCTATCAGAAAGCGGCTGGTATCCGGCTGGATATCGTCTGAGGTGATCAGGCCCGCTCGACAAGCTCACTGAGCAAGGCCGCCTGTGCAATGTGTTGTTTCTTCTTGCCGGGGGTGTTCAGGCGGTAGCTGCCGTCAGGCATCAATTCCCAGGCTTGGCCTTTGTCGGCTAGATTGTGGGGCATCAGGCCGGGAGCCAGATGCCGCCCAGGGTGGCTTTTCTCTCGGCCCCGGTGATCTCCGGCAGGTCTAGGGGGCTGCCATTCATCCGCTCTCGTGCCAGCCAGGCGAATCCGGCGCTTTCCACCTGATCCGCCGGGATGCCGGCAATCTCCGCGGTGCGTTCATGCAGAGGGGCCAGGGCCTGGGCAAAACCTTCCATGAGGAATGTATTGGCTCGCCCACCCCCGGTAATGAAGTATTCCTCGGCGCTTGTTTCCTTGACGGCCTGGGCGACGGTTCGAATGGTGAGTTCGGCCAATGTCCGTTGCACGTCTTCGGCCGGGAGCTGCCTGTCCAGGCGGCTCAGATAGCGATTCAGCCAGGCTAAGTTAAAGTGTTCCGGCCCCGTGCTCTTGGGAGCTTGCCTGGAGAAATAAGGGTCGCTCAGTAGCGCGTCCAGCAAGTCCTCGTCCAGCTGGCCGGACCTGGCCCATTGGCCGTTTTCATCCCAGGCGGAGTCATCGGCTTTCAAGTGCTGCTGCCTATACCAGGCATCCATAAGGCAGTTGGCAGGTCCGGTATCCCAGCCCCGCAGGGGGCGGCCTTGTGGGGGTAGGTCGCTGATATTGGCAATCCCACCGAGATTGATCACCACACGATGACAGCCGGGATCCGAGAAGAAGGCGGCATGGAAGAAAGGGGCCAGCGGGGCCCCCTGCCCACCCAGGGCTAAATCCATCTGGCGAAAGCCGGCAACTACGGGGATGCCTGTCAGCGCCGCCAGGCGGCTCGGGCAACCGAGCTGCCAGGAGAAACCCTGAGCCGGCAGGTGTCGAATGGTTTGCCCATGGCTGCCGATGGCCTGGATATCTCCCGGTTTGAGGCCGTGGTGTCGGGTCAGTTCCTTGACCGCTTGGGCATATTCCCTGTCCAGACGGGATTCCGCTGCCGCGATCTCCTCCGGTCGCAGCTGTTCCGCCTGGCAGAGTCGGGACAGCTCGCAAACAAGTGCGTCAGGGAATGGTTGGGTGTGGGAATCGATGACTCGGATTCGCGGTCCGGAGAAGGCCACAAGGGCGGCATCCACCCCGTCCAGGCTGGTACCGCTCATCAGGCCGATGAAGTAGGAGGTGGCCATGACGAAAGCCGGCTTATTCGCTGCGCTGGGCGTACCACTGTCCCGGGCGCATCAGCTCCAGGTGTGCTACCAGGGGAGCGGTGGTGGTCAGGAAGTCCTCGCGGAACTCATCACCCACCGGGTCGGCGGCGGGGAAATCCACCGTCACCGGGTTGCGGTGGACGCCATCCACCAGGAACTCATAATGCAGGTGGGGGCCGGTAGCCAGGCCGGTCTGGCCCACGTAGCCGATCACATCCCCCTGCTGGACCTGACTGCCAACCGACAGGCCACTGGCGAAGCGCGACATGTGAGCGTATAGCGTCTGATAACGCTCACCATGACGGATCTGGATGGTGTTGCCGTAGCCACCCCGACGGCCGCGCTGAACAATGCGGCCATCGCCGGCCGCGCGGATGGGGGTCCCGGTGGGGGCGGCATAGTCGACGCCGCGATGGGCGCGGATGCGGTTAAGCGTGGGATGGCGACGATTGGGGTTGAAGTGGGAGCTGATTCGCATGTACTCCAGTGGTGCCCGAAGGAAGGTCCGGCGCATGCTGTCGCCATCCGGGGTGTAAAAATCCTGATCACCTTCCGGGTCCGTGTAGCTTACTGCCTGAATCCGGTTGCCTCGGTTGACGATTTCTGCGGCCAGGATGTCACCGTCACGCACCTTCTCCCCGTCCCGGTAGATTTCTTCGTAGATGACGACAAATTCATCGCCATCGCGAATGTCCAGGATGAAGTCGATATCCCACTGGAAGATACCGGCCAGATTCATGATCAGGTTATTGGATAGACCCGCCGCACGGGCATCCTGATACAGGGAACGCTTGATCTCGCCGCTGGCGTAATTGATCTGGCGCTGCACCGGCAGGGTTTCCAGTTCCTTCTCGAAGCCATCATCGGACTGATGCACATGAAGAATGCGCTCGGAGTCCACTTGCCGCGAAAGGCCCAGGATATTGCCATGGCCGTCGTCCCGGACTTCAATCTGGTCCCCAGGGCTCAGCCGGGCCAAGCTCTGAACTTCACCGCCCAGCTGCATAATATGGTGGAGATCGGTACGGTTGAGGCCGTTGCGCTGAAACAGTCGTGCCAGGGTTTCCCCGGGTTTGACCTCAAGAGTGCGGACCTGAATGTCGGCGTCGGACAACGGGTCTTCCGACATCAGCGCCTGCATCAGCGGCGCATCCGGCAGGCGGAGCGGGATTTCTCGCTCCTGTTGCGGTGGCGGGACAGCCTCTTCAGCTGCCTTGTCCGCGCCGGAAAATGCGCTTAAAGAAGTAATGAGCACCATCAGGCCCACCAGGCCCCCGGCCAAGGCTACCTGTCTATGGGAAGGCCGCCACGCCGGCAGTGTTGGGAGGCGCCCGATGCGGCCCAGACCCAGCTTCAGGCCTGACCCGCGGGCAGGACGATGGCTGCTTGGCTTATAATCGTGTTTTACGCCTGACGGTCTGTGCATGGTATCTCTGCTGGGCTGATTTTCGACGGCGGCAAGTTAATCGCTCTCCCGGAGGGCGTCAATCAATTTCGGCGAAGCAACTGCCCGAGCTCATGGGCTCCCGAGGGGAGTGCGGCGCCGGGAATATTGTAATTTGCGTTATATCATAAGATTAGAGGGAATTCTTCCCGTATTTCTTAAAAAGTGAACCGGTGATCACCTGAAAACTGGAGCCAAGATGACCAAGCTGGACGACGCCATTGCCCAAATTCGCCAGGGTGCCGAAGAAATCATTCCCGAGGACAGCCTTCGCAGCCTCCTGGCCCAGGACCGTCCGCTGCGGGTCAAGGTGGGCTTCGATCCCACCGCCCCGGACCTACATCTGGGGCACACCGTTCTCATTAACAAGATGCGCCAGTTTCAGCAGCTGGGGCATGAAGTGATCTTCTTGATCGGTGATTTCACCGGCCTGATTGGGGATCCCAGTGGCAAGAACGCCACTCGCCCGCCCATGACCCCGGAACAGGTGCGTGACAATGCCGAGACTTATAAAGAGCAGATTTTCAAGATTCTGGACCGGGACAAGACTCGCGTGGTCTTTAATTCCGAGTGGATGGAGGGGGTATCGTCTGCGGACATGATCAAGCTGGCCTCCCATCACACCGTGGCCCGGATGCTGGAGCGGGATGACTTCCATAAGCGTTATCAGTCCGGCCAAGCCATCGCCATTCATGAATTCCTCTACCCGCTGGTCCAGGGCTACGACTCGGTGGCCCTGGAAGCCGACGTGGAGCTGGGCGGCACGGATCAGAAGTTCAACCTGCTGGTGGGACGCCAGCTGCAGGAAGCCTATGGGCAGAAGCCCCAACTGGTGCTGACCATGCCCCTGCTGGAGGGGACCGATGGGGTGAACAAGATGTCCAAGTCCCTGAATAACTATGTAGGCATCACCGAGGCCCCGGAGGAGATGTACGGCAAGATCATGTCGGTCTCCGATGAGCTCATGTGGCGTTGGTTTGAATTGCTCAGTCTCAAGGGGCCCGAGGTTTTGTCGGCACACCGCCAAGCCGTGGCGGACGGGGCCAATCCTCGGGACATCAAGTTCCGCCTTGCGGATGAACTGGTGGAGCGCTTCCACGGGCAGGCCGCCGCACAGGCCGCTCATCAAGCCTTCGTCAACCGCTTTAGAAAAGGCGCCATGCCCGAAGAGATCGAGCTCAGCGAGCTTGAAAGCGGTCCGGAAGGCGGCCTGGGGATTCCTGCCGTGCTCAAGCAGAGTGGTTTGACCGCCTCCACCTCCGAGGCCATGAGGATGCTCAAGCAGGGCGCGGTGAAGATCGATGGTGAGCGCGTGCGCGACAAGGATCACCGTCTCGATGCCGGCAGCGAGCAGGTGGTTCAGGTGGGGAAACGTCGCTTTCGGCGAGTGCGCATTTCCTGATCCAGGAGCCCCGAGTCAGCCCATTTTGAAAAAGTGTTCGAAAGTCCTTGACCCTCAGGCTTAGGTCTCTATAATGCCCGCTTCCTCGTCGCCGAGCAGCACCGTAACGGCGCAGCAAGACACGCTGGAGGCGAGGGAAATGCGGGCTTGACAGGCAATGATTGCCAAGTACAATGCCCGCCTCTCACGCAGGAAGCGGAGAGCGCCGGCAAGGCCGGCGAGCGAAAAAAGTTAACCGGGT